>NZ_JAGPYA010000015.1:0-116953 GCF_018070245.1 Micromonospora sp. M61
GCGGTGGCGGGCCAGCGGGCGAGCACGCGGGTCTGCTCAGCGGCGGTCAGGTTGAGGATCGAACCGTGCCGCTTCTTGGTGCCACCCATGGCGTACGAGCCGGACGCCGGCAGCCGGAAGGCGCTCGGGCTCGACGGGTTGGTGGTCAGGACGGGCAGGTAGCCGCGCCCGGTGGCGTACTGGTCAAGGTAGAGAACCCACTCGTTGCGGGAGTTGAACTTCATCCACATCGGGCCCTCGACCTGGGCCCCGGTCAGCCCGATACCGGACAGGTTCCCGAGGGTCGTCCAGGTGCCGAGCAGGGAGTTGCTGCCCTCGATGGTGATCTGGTCGTCCCGGGAGGCCCGGACGTAGCGGTAGGCGCCGACGCCGGTCGGCACCTCGACGATCTGGGTGTCGATGATCTCCTGGCTGCCGGGCCGGCTGAGGTAGACCTGCGGCGTGGTGATGCTGCGGAAGTCCGCCGTGCGCGAGTAGTAGATGCGGTGCTTGGCCGCCCCGTTGAGCGGCACGTTCGTCGCCCAGTAGAGGACGTAGTCGCCGGTGGCCGGGTTCCAGATCGCCTCCGGAGCCCAGGCGTTGCGTCCGTCCGGGATCGGGCCGGCGACGTTCAGCAGCCACGGCGCCGACCAGTTGACCAGGTCGATGGACTCCCACACGACCAAGTTGCGGCTGCCGTTGTTGATCGCGGTCGACCAGTCCTGCCCGCAGCCGATGCACAGGTCCGTGGCGATGATCCAGTAGCGGTCACCAGCGGGCGAGCGGACCAGGGCGGGGTCGCGGACGCCACGGGTGCCGACTGTGGAACGCAGCACGAGCCCGCCGTTGTTGAGGTCGGTCCAGCGTAGGCCGTCGGTGCTGTGGGCCAGGTAGATCTGCTGGTTGGTCGACGACTCGCCGGTGAAGTGCGCCATCAGGTAGCCGACGGTCGGATCCAGCGCGGCTGCCTCCTTCGGCGTCGCCGCCGACCAGGTGGTGAACAGCAGGCACGCGGTGACCGCCACCGCGCAGAGCCGGGCAAGGACTCTCGACATGGGTCTCTCTCCTTCGCGGAGCGGCATACGAGTCAGCTGGAGGACCGCGGAAACGGCTGCGAACTCCATCCGGTCGACGGGACGTGTCGTCGATCATGAGTGTTAGCGTTAACAACAACGAGGCGTGCATGCCCTGCGGTTCCGAGGCTTTGGGCGGTCGATGACGTCCGGCATGGGCAACGCTGGCAGCCACCCGGATTGCCGACGCCACGTCCAACTTCGTTACGTTCGTGTTGCGGACAAGTGTTAGCGGTCGCATCCATGGTGTCAAGGCATCGAAGATGTTCGCTTTTCATTGGTTCACGATGGGTGGTCAGGCGCACCTTCACAGCAGAGCCTCGAGCGACGGCTATGTCCGCGAGGTCATGTGCTCGACCTCATCCGGCTCCCAACAGGGCCAGCATGTCGCCAGCGTGCAGCGCGGTCCATGGGTTGTCGGGTGTGCCGGTGACCGTCACCACCGTTGACCCTGGAGCGACCGGGGCCGTCGAGCCGAGGCGGGGAATCAGCCGGTCGAGGGCCCTCGTGTCGACGACGCCGGCCAGGACTGTGCGGTCAGTCAGGTCTGGTGGAATCCGGATCTCGCCAGTCTTCGCCGACACCGCCGCGCGGATCGCCACCAGGTCCGCCGACACCTCGGTGTAGGTGTGGTCGGCGTGGCCGACCAGGATCCGGTCGGCGCGCCCGACCGCGTGCCAGGCGACCAGATCGAGGAGGGTGGCACGGTGGCCGCCGAGGAAGTGCTCCCACTGGTCGGCGGCTGCCCGGGCAAGCTGGTCGCCGTGCCGCCCCACGCTGTGACCGTAGCCGCGGCCGGTGAGGGTCAGGTCGGTCCAGAGCAGCCGCCGGGTGCGCAGGTCCACGACCATCGGTAGCAGCATGCGGGCGTTGCCTCGAAGGTCGAACCGCTGCGCCACCCGAGCCCCGTCGAACTGCTCCCCGTCCTTGAGGGGCAGCATGACGCCGGCGATCGCCTCGGTGAGGGCCTCGAACGGCACGGCGTTGAAGCTGAGAAGGGTCGGCGCGGCGTAATGAACGCCCTGCTCGACCAGACGAGCCAGATGGAGATCGAGGTATTCGGTGGCCCCGAGTGGAGCCGGGGCGGAGGTGAGGTCGCCGGAGTGGATCGCGCCGTCACCGGCGAAACGCAGTTGCGTGAAGTCGCAGTGGCCGACCCGTTGCCAGTTCTGGTCGAAGAACGCGCAGGACAGGTCGAGATCGACCCGGATGGCGTCTGGTTGCTCCCAGTGAAGGAACAGCCGCAGCACCTCGGTGTCGGGCAGCGCCCGCACACTGCCGCGTGGCCACCCCGCCAACTGCGTCGAGGCGGCCCGCTCTCGCATCGGCGCGGGCACCTCGGCGAGGGCGACGTCGAGCACGGCCACGTCGAAGCGGTCGAGCCGGGCCGCGCGGCTGGTCAGCTCAACGTCGACCAGCTCGCGTACGTCAGTGATCGCTGTTGCTGGCACCGGCGGGCGCCGTTCCGGCTCGGTCCAGGTCGTCACGACGCCGCCTCGGGGAAAGAAGACTCGCCGGGGCATTCCGGGACCCGGCCGTCCACCAACGATGCCCAACGCCTCGACGGCATCGTCGTCGGCTGACACCTTCGCAACAGGAGGCGTCCGGACGCCTGACCGGAGCGCCTCCCGCAGGTAGGCCGGGCCTTCACCGCGCAAGCGCTGCGCGGCGGCGCGCAGGGCGTCACCCAGGCCGCCGGCGAGCGCCGACATGGCCGGCGTGGGCCGGGCATCGCGGGCTTGCGCTGCCGCCCGGGCCCGTACGGTCGCCGCCAGCTGAGCCTCAGTCGCCGTTGTCGTCTCGTCGCGGCCGACCAACTGGGCTGCCGCCGAGGCGAGCACGCCCGGCGCCACCCGGGCTGCCGTCCGGCGCGTGGCCGCCTCGATCGCCGCCTGTGTCACCGGGTCTTCGCCAGCCGCTCGCAGCAGGTGGTCGAGCCGGCGCCACAGCTCGCCCGGGCGTTCGGTGAGCAGGCGCGCGGCTTCGGCCACGTCGCCGACAGCCAGCGCTTCCTCCACCAGGGACGCGTGCGTCCGCACGCGGACAGACACGACGCCGTCGGGGTGCTCGGTGAGCAGGAGGCTCCGCGGCTCGCGGGCGCAGGCCGCCATCAGGACGGCGCCGAGCGCACTCGCGTGGGCCGCGCGGGTGCCTCGCAGCGCGGCGAACGCAACAGCGGCCCGCGGGTACGCGCCAACGTTCTCGTACGGGTGCAGCCGCTCGCCGAGGCGCTTCCACACGGTCGGGTGGCGCCGCAGATCCTCCGCCGCGACCGCGGCACCGAGTGCGTCCAGGTGCGAGAGGACCGCACGCCGCAGCGGCCTGGGCAGTGCCCGCACCCGGGTGACCGGCACGGTCACGGCCGGCTCGTGCCGCGGACGCCACATCTCTTCCGAAGGTGAGGGCTCGTCGTCCCGCCGTGGCAGGACCAGCCCCGGGTCCCCTCCGGAGTACGCCCACAGCGTCCGCGCCGCGTCCGTCGCCGTCGACCAGCGCTGCCCGGCGGCGGCGATCAGGTCGCGGTAGCCGGGGGTGAGCGCTGCGGCCTGCAGCGCCCATGCGATGACCAGCGCGAGAGTTTCCCGGGCGGGCACCACCTCGGGCAGCCAGTCGAGACGGCCCGGCGCGGTGGCATCAACGAGCACCTTCAGGTCGGCTCGGTCGGTCTCGCTCAGCCCGGCAGGCCGAGCGACGAGCTGATCCCTGATCTGGACCGCGGCATCGAGCGGGTCCGCCTCCAGCCCGGCGATGCGTACCGGGATGGGCGGCGCGTCGCGAACGACGCCCTCGTCCGCGTCGTCGGCCGGCGGGCGAGCCCGCCTCCGCGGGCGGCGGACCGGAGATGAGGGCTCGACGATGGCGAGGTACGTGTTGTCCGCCGACAGGCGGCGCCCGCAGACCGGGCAGCCCGTGACCTGATCCGGCGGAAAACAGGATGGGCAGACGGGGTGACCGCACGGGTCGAGTGGAGCGCCCCCGTTCTCGCGACCGCACAGCACGCACGGCGCCCCGGGCACGGCGAACAAGTGCGTGAGCAGCCGCCGCACGTAGACCGCTTCGACATCCCGCGGGGTGTCGGGAAACGAACGGTAGAGGGGAAGCATGAGACGGTCCGCACCGACCAGCTCGTCGATGGTCGCCAGCAGCCAGTCGGCCCACCGGACCCGTACCGCCGCAGGCAGCCTCGCCGCCGCGGTACGCAGATCGTCCCGCAGCAGCCAGCCACGATCGGCGAGGTCGGCCTCGAACGCGGCCACCCAGGCGCCGCCGTCCCCAGGAGCGGCGCCGTGGTTCAACACCGCGACCCGGACGGTGCGGCGCAACAGCACCACGGCCAGCGCATCCATGCTCGCGTCCTCCCAAGCGAAACGGTGGGCGGAGAGTCGCGACGCTAGTTGCCATCGAAGAGTGAGAAGGAAGCACCGCGGGGAGCCGCCCACCGCGGGGAGGATCCTACGTGGCACCCGGCCGGCAAGTCTTCCCAGTTTGCGTCCTCAGGCCGCGACAGTGCCGCCCGGCATTCGGGTCACCGCGCCGGCTCGGCCGGTAGCCGGTGCCGACGGATCAGCCGCTGCCCGATGAAGGTCCGCCAGACCCGGTCCGCGACGGTCGGTTCGACGATCCAGAGCCGACGCTGCGCCTCGGCGAGGGTGAGCGGCGCGCTGAAGAGATCCAGGAACAGCCGGCTGCTGCGGTTGAGCGCGAACACCTGACCGTCGACCCGGCGGAACAGGTGCCGGTCCGCCGGCAGGTCGCCCGGGACGCCCTCCTGCTCGTCGGACCGGATTCGCCGGTACGCCTCCCAGACCTGCTCGTCGTCGCGGTCCACGAAGGAGCCGTTGGCGAGGAACTCGGTCTGGTCGTCGGCGTCGTGCCGAACCCGGTCGTGGGCGAGGACGCCGCGCACCGCTGTGCCGTACCGGTCGTGGTAGAAGAACGTGTGGGGGGTGTCGGTGCTGCCCAGCCACGGACGGTGGTAGTGCCCGGGGTTCAGACCGGCCTTGGCCTGGGCGACCTCTGCCTGCGCCGCCTCGGTCACGGGCTCGTCGTACTTGAGCATCCGGACGATGTCCGAACCCTCCACCGGCCGCACGTTGGTGATGCCGAACCGGTCCGGCTCCTTCGCGACGATGGCGCCCGGGGTCAGCATGAAGTCGCCGAGCCCGCCGAGGGTCCACAGGTCCGCGTTGTCACGCAGAAAATTGACGCTGTCCAGCGCCTCTTCGCGGGTCTCCGTGGGGAAGCCGGTGAAGCCCATCATCTGCACGCCGATGTTGGCCTTGGTCATCGCCGTCATGGTGCGTCGTGCCTGTTCCGGCTTCGTGCCCTTGTCGATCAGGTCGAGGATGCGCTGGTTACCGGACTCGAAACCGACCGAGATGGCCACGCAGCCGCTGCGCCTCAGCAGCTCGCAGCGCTCGTCCGACCAGTACTTCTCCAGCCGGATCTCGGCGCCCCAACGGAAGTCCAGCCCTCGCTCGACGACTCGTTCGGCGAAGCGCAGGATGGTCGCGGGAGCGAGCACGTCGACGGAGAAGTAGATGAACTTGGCGAACTTCGACAGCTCGGTGACGTCCGCGACCATGGTGTCCACCGTGTCCTGCCGCCACGGGCTGGTGGGACCGTCGGTGTTCAGGCCGTAGTCGCAGAACGTGCACTTGTTCCAGTAGCAGCCTCGGGTCGGCGAGTAGTAGACGAACCGCTCCGGGCTGAGGTAGAGGTCCCAGGGCAGGCCGGAGAAGTCCGGCACCGGCACCTGCGCCAGGCGCTCGTAGCGCAGGGGCAGTTGACGCTGGCGGCCATACCTGGGGTGCAGTCGGACGTTGGGGTGCCCGGCCGGCAGCGTGCCGGTCTGCACCGCGTCCAGGATCTCCGTGTACGCGCTCTCCCCCTCCCCGACCACGATGGCGTCGAAGTCGGCCAGCACCTGGAAGACGTACTCGGGTTTGCTGGCGCACTTCCAGACGTCGGAGATTTCCGTGCCACCCGCGATGAGGAAGACGTCCGGGCACGCCTTGCGGACGAGTCGGGCGATCCAGAGCGCGAACGGCAGCTGCCACTGGTAGGTGGCGCTGATGCCGATCACCTGGTGCCCTCCGGCGGCGAGCCGTGGGATCAACACGTCCTCGTAGTAGGGCAGGAAGGGCCGGTTGAGCCGCGCGAGCAGCGCCTCGTCGGTCAGCGCGGCCACCGAACCGATCGAGATCATTGGCGGCGGGTGCAGCCGGAAGCCGGCGTGGAACTGCCCGGGGAACCCGACCGTGCCGAGTGCGTCCATCCAGGAGATCACGCCCTCGACGGCATCCTGGTAGTGCCGGTAGTCGTAGAACAGGGTCGGGTCCTGGAGCACCCCGATCGACCGGCGCAGCCGCTCCGGGTCGGGGTCAGGCAGGCCGAGCTGATTCGCCCGGGCCATCAGCGCGTCCGGGCCGTTGAGGTCGGCGATCGAGAGCCGGGACAGCTCCCGCTGCAGCCACTCGTACGCCGACGGGGTGTACGAGTGGTGGAACGCCTCGATGTTCGCGTCGATGATCTCGGCCGGCCGGTGCCCCTGTGCCCGGGCGTACGAATCGAGGTAGTTCAGGGAGTGGTATCCCGAGGTGGGATCGGTCAGCGGGGGGTAGATCAGTGCCGCCTTCACGGTGCCGCTCATCGACTCCTCCTCAGCCGACCCGGGCCGGTGAACCGGCCAGGGTGTCCTCGTGGGCGCGCGCGGCCACCGCAGGCAGGTGCGGGGTACCGAACGCCTTGACGTACGCGACCAGCGGTTCGGCGGCGTACCGGAACGACGCCAGGTCGACGAACCCCCGGTCCCACGCCGCCGCCTCCAGCCCGTCGACGGCACAGCCCCACAGCCTCGCGAAGCACGTGTCGACGACCTCGGTGCGGAAGTGCAGCCGACCACCCGGGCGGCGGTGCCCCGTCGTACGCGGAACGAGCGTCTCGTTCAGCGACGCGGCGGTCGCCGCGACCTGCCGGGCCGCGGCGAGCAACGCGGGGGTACGCAGGGGCGCCGCGACCATCCACAGCGACAGGCTGCGGTGTGGCGTGGTGCCGAACGCCCGCACCAGCACCCGCAGCACCGCCTCGCGCTCGTCGAGTCCCCGTTCCCGGTCGGTCAGCCAGTCCCACCCGGTCGGCGGCGCCGTCGTCAGCCCTCGCCGGCGGGCAACCTCGCGGGCGCGCTCCTCGACCATCGGGTCGGCGATGTCGACCTCCGCCAGCCCGGCCAGTACCCCCCGCCGGTGCCAGGCCGCCGACTCGGGGTGCAGCAGCATCAGCACCGCGGCGGCCTCCCGGTCGCTGACCCAGTGCCCGCCGACCGACTCTCCGACGAACCGCGACCGCCAGCTGTCGAGGAATCGGGTGTGCAGGTTGTCGATCGGCTGATCGTCGACGTGCGCCGGACACAGCTCGGGATCGTTGTCCGCCGCCATCGACAGCAGCAACCGCGCGTCGGCGCCCTTGGCGTCGCAGGGGTCCTGCCGGTGCCACGTCAGGAACCGGTCCACCACTCCCGCCGCCTCGGGTGGCGCGCTACGCTCCAGCGCCCGGTAGGACCGCCGCCGGAAGGGCAGCTCCTGGCCGATGTCCAGCAGCAGCACCGCCTCGGCGTCGCTGAGCACGCCGGCCGCGACGGCACGCCGCAGCGCGACCCGGATGTTCACCAGCGGGACGCTCAGGGCACGGTGGCCTTCCTCGGCGGGCCCGTGCACGACCGCCACCTCGTCGTCGCCCGTGACGATCCCGTCGCGGTAGAGCTGGAACACCTCGCCCACGCCACGCATCCCGAACGGCCACAGCTCGGCGGCGCGCAGCGCGCCCATGCTGGCGGCGCCGGCGACGGTCACGCCACGGTCGAGCAGGTCGAGGATCTCCCGGTGGCGGACCGGCGGGTGTTGCAGGAAGAACCCGTCGATGACGAGGACCCGGTCGCCGGGTGCGACGTCCAGGCGGAGCAGGTCGCCGTGCGCGACGGGCGGCAGCACCACCGCGTCGGGCAGCAGCCGGACGACCTCGTCGGCCGGCAGGCTCGGACCGATGAAGACGACGTCAGTCACGGGGCACTCCCGGTCGGGTACTCAGGGCCCGCTCGTCGAACATCCGCAGGCCGGGGGCGAACACCTTGCTCACCGGGATGCCGATGTCGTCGTGCGTCAGGTCGACGCTGAACGGCTCGACGCCGGTGACGCGCTGCACCCGCGACGCCAGCTCGCGCAGCACCTGGGTCACGTTCCCCACCGGTGGGGAATCCCGGCGGACCGGCCGGACGGGCCGATCGACGGTGGGCGGTGGCACCGGCGGCGCGCCGACGTCGTGGTACGCGGTGGCGTCGATGTCGTCCCGGGCTCCGGAGACCATGACCAGCCGCGACTGCGCCGCCTCCGACATGGCCCGGCCGACGGCGATCTCCGGGTCCACGTGGCAGCCGAAGCCGCCGAAGGTGACCGGGAGGTCCTCCGACCAGATCGAGGCGGCATAGCAGGGCACGCCGACCGCGTTGGTGATGTCGCAGACCTCCACCCAGCAACCGGCTCGCAGCAGCGCCTCGTGCACCGTGCGGGTCATCGCGTTGGTGGCGGTGCCCGGGTCGGCGTAGGTGCGCTCGGCCAACGGTGAGGTGCAGTACGGGGCGATGCAGTCTCGCTCGACGACCTCCAGCAGGGCGTGCAGGCTGGCCTCGGCGAAGGTGTTCCCGGTCGCCAGTCCGTTGCTGCTGGGGGTGAACAGGGCGCGGTCCCAGCCACGCCGGACGGTGAAGTCGAGCTCGATGGTGGCGCGGGGCACCAGGCAACGCGTACCGGTCACCAGCCCACGGCCGGCCACCCAGTCGAGCTCGACGGCGGGGGTCAGGGGTGACCGTTCCGCCAGGTGCAGCCACCGGACGTCGTACGGCAGGTCGAGCGCCTCCGCCGGGGACCGGACGACGGTCCCCGGCCGGAGGTTCTCGGCATGCCAGGACTCGATGCTCTCCATGACCGCGCTGACCCGGGCCTGCGTCGCGGTGGCGCCGGTGCCGACGCTCACCGCCATGGTGGCTCCGACCGGCCGGTAGGCGACGTGCACCGGCAGCCCGATCTCGTCGAGCCGGGTGATGTCGGCGACCCGGGTGATCCGGAACCGGTCGAGCATGCCACCGACCCGCTCCCAGGTCTGCTCCACGGTGGCCGTCCGGTAGGTGCCGGATCGGAACGCGATGGTCTCGGTCGTGTCAGTCATCGAGGCTCCCGGCGTGGGGTGGGGAACTCAGAGGATGAGGACGGCGATGATGTTGACGTTGTTGTCGGCGATCGGGGCCACGCCACCGGCGACCGTCTCCAGCTCGGCCTCGGTCAGCTCGTTGAGGTCGACCAGCGGCACCTCGGGCACGTGCAGCACGTGCAGGCCGGGCGTGCCGGCCCAGTCGGCGACGACCTGGTCCTTGGTGTAGAGCGTGGCGGGCTGGGCGCGGTCGACCTCGACCCGGGCGCCGGGGGCGACCGGCAGGCCGGCCGCCGTCGCGTAACCGGTCGGGTCGGCGAGCAGGCGCTGCAGTTCCTCGTCACTGCGCCATACCGCGGTGACCAGTTCCGAGTACTTGGTCACGAACCTCGCGCCATATTCCTGTTCGTCGTTGCTCATCGTTCGGTCCTTTCCTCGGGGGTCGCTGCAAGACGGGGGTGATCGCTGTGGCGAGAACGCTACGAAGATCGAGCTTCGACAATCAATGATTTCGTCTGAGTGCCATCAGAATCTGCCGCGCCGACCGGCGGGCGGCAGATTTCGGTGTCAGGTGCAGCAGCAGGGGCAGCAGCAGGCGCAGCTGGGATCCAGGCCGGCGACGACGCTGTCCAGCTCGTCCTCGGCCAGTTCCGCCTGGGCCACCGGCAACAGTGACGGCACGAAGAGCACGAAGGTGCCGGTGGTCCCCGCCTGCTGCCAGGACTCGACCTGCACCTCAAGGTCCGGATCGGTGTCGGCGACGTCCCGCACCACCCGGACCTGCACATCCTCCGACAGGTGAAGCCCGTAGCCGGCGAGGAACCCGCGTGGGTCCCGGTCGAGCGCCTGCTCCTTGACCGGGTCGGCCCAGACGTCGGCGACCAGCCGGCTGTACGCGGCCACGAAGACCGCTCGATCGACAGGTGTCACACCCTGCTCCCTTCGATGGTCGACCGCCGGTGGCGGCGACGGGCAGCGCGGGAGGTTCCGGGCCGCCGGTTTCGCTTCATCGTGGGTCACCGGTGGATCTGACCCGCCCAGAGAGCGGGAATTTCATCGAATGTGGCCGCGAAAAGGTCGCGCTGCGGCGAAAGCCGGGTAATTGGGAATCGGCGACTCGCGGCGGATGGCGATCCTAATGATTGTCACCACTGTGGACAAGTAGTAATTCCTCGCCTGTCACCCGCCCGGTGCGCACACCTACGCTGCGATCGGCGGACCGCACAGCGCGACAGCGGTTCGACGGGGTTGCCGTGTTCCGTCACCGAGTGCTGCCGGAGGCCACCGTGACCATC
Source organism: Micromonospora sp. M61 (assembly GCF_018070245.1). Classification (NCBI taxonomy): domain Bacteria; kingdom Bacillati; phylum Actinomycetota; class Actinomycetes; order Micromonosporales; family Micromonosporaceae; genus Micromonospora; species Micromonospora sp. M61. The sequence continues at coordinate 10,550 of NZ_JAGPYA010000015.1, forward strand.
GACGAGGCGACGACGACGCCCGGCGGCCCGGGCGGGTACAGCGTGGAGGAACTCGCCCGAAAGGTGGGCATGTCGCCCCGCAACATCCGTGCCCACCAGGCCCGGCGACTGCTTCCCCCGCCGGTGCGGCGTGGTCGGGCGGCGCTCTACGACGACTCCCACGTCCGCCGGCTGGACGCGATCCTCGCCCTGCAACGACAGGGCTTCAATCTGGTGTCCATCGAGGCGATGCTCGGGGTCCGGGCCAGTGACGAGGCGCCCGACGGGTTGACCGCCATGCTGCAACGTCTGACCGCCGACCGTCCCGCGCTGGCCCACGCGCTGACCCGGCACGGCGTGATCGGCCGGACCACCGACGGCACCGTCCGCACCGTCCGGCCACGCCCGCTGCGCGCCGCCCTGGACCTGCATCGCGTACGGGTGGGCACGGTGCCGGCACTGCAGACTCTCAGCGAGGTGCTGGACAGCCTTCGTCCGGTGGCCGACGAGCTGGTCGCCGCCGTCACCGCCCGGCTGCTGGCCCTCGCTCCGGAGCTGGTACGCGGCGGCGCCCGGTCGTCCTGGGCCGATCTCGACCGGGAGACCCTGCTGCTGACCCAGGGTGTGGTCAACGTGCTCACCGAGGCGTTCCGGCTCGCCGTGGAGAACCAGTCGGAGGCGCACGTCGCCGAGCTGTTGGAGAACCACCTCGACGCGGACGTGTGCCTGGAGGACAGCACGGACATCGACAACGGCTGAAAGACCGTCAGCTCGTCGCGGGCTGCCCGTCCGCCTGCGGGCTCTCCGCCACGGTGTCGGACCGTTCCGGTTCGGTGAGCAGTTGCCGCCGCGCCAACCGGTGGAACAGCCCGTCCGGGAGGTCCATCAACTCGTCGAAGCTGCCCCGCTGGACGATCCGCCCCGCTTCGAGGACCACGATGGTGTCCGCCGCCCGGACCGTGGACAACCGGTGGGCGATGACCACCCGGGTCGCGGCCAGGGCGGCGGTGCTCCGACTGACCACCTCCTGGGTCCGGTTGTCCAGGGCGCTCGTCGCCTCGTCGAGGAAGATGATCCGGGGCAGCGGGGCCAGCGCGCGGGCGATCAGCACCCTCTGCCGCTGCCCGACGGAGAGCGTCCCGCCGCCGAACGGCACCATCGTGCTCATGCCCATCGGCAGGGCCTCCAGGTCGTCGGCGAGGCCGGCCATCCGCGCCGCCTCCCACACCTGGTCGAGCGGGAAGCTGCCGGCGCCGCAGATGTTGTCCCGTACCGAGCCGGCGAAGAGCTGACCATCCTGCAGGACCACGCCGCACTGCCGGCGGACCGCGTGCACGTCGAGTTCGGAGAGATCCTGGCCGTCGTAGAGCACCGCACCCTGCTGTTGGCGCTCGAAGCCGAGCAGCAACCGCAGCAGCGTGGACTTCCCGCAGCCACTCGGCCCGACGATGGCGACGAACTCACCCGGGCGGACGTGCAGGTCGATGTCGACGAGCACCGGCGGCTCGTCCGGCTGGTAGGCGAAGGTGAGCCGGTGCAGCGCGATCTCGCCCCGCAACTCCCCCGGGTCCACCCGGTCCGGGCGCGCCTCCGGGTCGGCGCGCAGGATCTCCCGCAGGCTGCCCAAACGTGGCACTGCTGCGATCACCTCGACCCCGGCCGACACCAGCACCAGCAGCGCGCCGAGCAGCATCGCGAAACCGACGTTGAGAATGAAGAAGTCAGCCGGCGCGACCCGGCCGGCGAGCGGCCCCATCAGCACGGCGAAAAGGACCAGTTGACCGGCGACCGGCAGCACGGTGCCGAAGGCGACCAGGCCCGCCTGACTCTGCCGGACCCGTTGCAGCGCCGCCCGGGCCGTCGCGGCGACCTCCGACCAACGTGCGTGGGCACGGGTTTCGGCGGCCGCCAATTTGATTTTGACGATGCCGCCGAGGAGTTGGTTGGTCATCGCCGCCGCCCGGTGCTCGGCCGGCAACGCGGACCGTTGCTGACGGACGATCAGCACGGCGAACGCGCCGAACGTCAGCATCGTGACGGCGACGATCCCCGCTGCCCACAGCCCGAGCACGGGCTCGACCACCAGGAGCATGCCGAGGGTCACCGCGACGATCGCGGCCGCCGAGACGAGCTGCGGCAGCAGCGCGCTCAGCGCCTCACCGACGAACGAGATCCCCAACATCGAGTTGGCGATCTCACCGCTGCTGCGACCGGCGAAGAACCGGGCCGGTAGCCGCATGAGCCGGTCCCAGATCGCCAGCTGCGCGCCGGACTGCATCCGGCCGTCCAACCGCAGCAGACGCAGGTTCTGCACCACACCCACCAGCCCCGCGACCACCGCGGCACTCAGCATCAGCGCGAGGAAGCCGCCGAGGCCGTTCACCTCGCCCTGCCGGGCCAGCTGGCCGAGCACCTCACCGGTGGCCAGCGGCACGCCCAGGCCCAGCAGTGCCACGCAGGTGGCGGCGAACAGCAGGCCCCGCACGTCCCGGGACGCACCGACCAGCCCGGCGCGCAGCAGGTGGCGCATCCGAGCGGTCGGCGGCAGCGGCGCCTGCACCTCTGTCGCCTCGGCGGCGAACGTAGCGGCCACCGCCGCGTCGACCGGCCCGTACGCACGGGTGTCCGGGTCGACCTGGTGGTAGCGGCCGCGGCGAAACACCAGCGGCACCGCGACGGTGCGCTCCGGGTCGTCGCCGGCCCGCCATCCCACCAGTGGCCCCAGGTCCCGCCGCCACCACCGGTCCGGCAGCCGCACCTCACGCAGGAACAGGCTGGACGCGCGGGTCACCGCGTGCACCGCCGCCCGGTCGTCCAGTGGCGCGCGACTGCGGTCGGCCGGCTCGTTGATCGGGCTGCCCATTCCCTCGGTGACCACCCGGACCACCGAGGCCGCCCGCCCGTACCTGTCGAAGCCGGCCTCGTCGTCCGGAACCGGAACCGCACCGCCCGCGCCGATCACCCCGATCGACCGGCGGGCCGCCGCGGCGAGCACCGCCGCGTCGGTCTCCCGGCGCCGCTGCACAGCACTCAGCAGCGCCGCGTCGGCCTCCTCGATCCGAGTCTCCACCATCCGCAGCAGCCGGGCCACGTGCTGGTCCACGGCCGATCGCAGCTGACCGTTGACCAGCAGGTCCCAGCTGCCGTGGCTCTCCACCGCGCACGGCGACTCGGCCACCACCCAGTCCCGCTCGGCGACCAGCAGCAACTCCCGCTCCCCGGACATCTCCGCGGGGCCACCGTCGTTGCGTCGCAGTTGTCCACCAGCGCTGCGCAGCCACCACGCGCCGCCGGTCGAGGTGAGGGCACTCCCCGGCGCCAGCGAGATGATCTCGCGACCACAGAGCGTGGACGCCTCCCGGGGTGCCTGCCCGCGGCGCAGCGCGTCGGAGATGGCGACCAGCACCAGGTCCACCGCCGCGACCAGCTCCGTCGCGGCGGTCCGCGCGCGCAGCGACGCCCCCTCGTCCGCCACGCGGCCGAGCCGGACGTGTCGCTCCAGCAGGGACAGGTGACGCCGGGACAGCCCTCGCAGCTCGGTGCCGGGCAGCGGCACCAGGATCAACTGCCACGCGCCGATCGCGGTGGACGTCGGCACCAGGCCACCCGCAGGCAGCCGGGCCACATGGTGACGACGCGAAGGGCTCATCCCGGCCCGGCGCACCGCGAACAGGTCGGCCTCACCCCCGGTCACCAGCCAGCCGGCCGCCGGGCCGTCCAGGCGACAGACTTGGCGTACGCCGTCCGAGCAGAAGCCGATCAGGCCACCGGCCGGGGGATCCTCCACCGCGCCACTCATCAGCGTCTCCTCGGATCGTCGTGTCAGTGGTCCCGGACCAGGCGCGCGTACGCCCCGTCCTGGGCGACGAGCTGCTCGTGGGTGCCGCGCTCCACCTCCCGACCGCCGTCCAGCACGACGATCAGGTCGCAGTCGCGGACCGTGGACAGGCGGTGGGCCACGATCAGGCAGGTTGCCCCCCGCCGGCGCAGGTGCCTGTCGATCCGGCGTTCGGTCTCGGCGTCCAGCGCGCTGGTGGCTTCGTCCAGCACCAGCACCCGGGGGTTGCGCACGAGCGCTCGGGCGATCTCCAGCCGCTGCCGCTGGCCACCGGAGAAGTTGCGGGCGTTCTCCCGCACCGGACTGCCGAGGCCACCCGGGCGGGCCGCGACCTCGTCGTAGAGGCACGCGTCGGTCAGCGCGGTGACGACGTCCTCGTCGGCGACAGTGAGGTCCCACATGGTGACGTTGTCCCGGACCGTTCCCTCGAACAGCCGTTGGTCCTGGTCCACCATGGCGACCGTCGCCGCCCAGAGCCCGTCGTCGGTCGCGGCCCGCTCCAGGCCGTCCACTGTGACCCGTCCGGTCCAGGGACGGTAGAGCCCGGCGACCAGCCGGCCGACAGTCGACTTGCCACTGCCCGACCTCCCGACGAGCGCCACCCGGGCACCCGGCGGCAGGTCCAGGCTGAAGTTCTCCAGCAGTGGACGGCCCAACGGGTTGTAGCCGAAGGTGACCTCCTCGATGCGCAGGTGCCCCTCCATGGGCGTCATCGGGCGGGCGGGTCGGTCCTGGGCCGACGGCAGTGGGTACCGCTCCACGTCACGCAACCGATTCAGGTCGGCACTCATGTCCTGCAACCGCGAGCCCAGCGCGGTCAGATTGCCCAGCGGGCGGTTCATCGCGGCGGCCAGGCTCTGCATACCGACCAGCACGCCCACGCTCATCGCCTCAGCCACGACCTGCCGGCTGCCCAACCCCAGCAGCACCGCTGTGGTCCCCGAGGCGAGGAGCGCCGGCAGGACGGAGAGCACCGCTGTGGGCACCCCGAGCCGCTGCTGACGGGTGGCGACGGTGGCGTGGCGCGCCGCGAACCGGGCCACGGCGCGTTCCTCCTCACCGCCGGCCTTCACCGTCTCGATCATCTGAACCGTGGTGTACACAGTGGTCACCAACTTGCTGCGGTCCGCCTGAAGACCGGCGACGGCGGTGGAACGGGTCGAGGCGACATAGCGGAGCACGCTGACGTTCAACCCGGCGAGGACCACCGCGCACAGCCCGAGCAGCAGGTCGTAATGGCAGAGCAGAGCCCCGTACGCCAGCACCAGGCCGGTGTCCACCACAGTGGTGGCCGTCCGGCGGGTGAGCACCTCGGCGACCACCTCGTTGCCACGGACCCGCTGGCTGAGATCGGCGGCCTGCCGCTGGTCGAAGAAGGCCGGCGGCAGCCGCAGCAGGTGTCGGAAGAACCGGGCGGCGCTGGCGAGGGCGAGCGCCGTCTCCGCCCGTACGGTCAGGCGTTGCTGAAGCAGGCTGGCCAGGAAGGTCAGCACGGTGGCCACCGCAACCGCCGCCACCAGGCCGGCGAACGCCGCCCGGTCCTCCTGCAACAGCACCCGGTCGACGAAGACCTTGGCCATCACCGGGATGGTCAGACCGACCACGGCGATCAGCAGGCCGAGCAGCAGCATCTGCGCGATCGCCGAGCCCGGGCCGCGCCACCGCTCGGCCAGCGCCCGCACCAGCCGGTAGCGGGTGCCGCCGGGCCGGAACTCCGGGCGGGGCTCCATGGTGAGCACGATGCCGGTGAAGGCACCGTCGAACTCCTCCCAGCTCACCGCACGGGGACCGGTGGCCGGATCGTTGATGAAGACCTTACGGCCGAGCCCTTCCAGCACCACGAAGTGCTCGAACCGCCAGAACAGCACCGCCGGCAGCGCCACGGTGGCCAGGCCGGCCAGGTCCATCTGGAAGCCCTTGGCCACCATGCCGTACCGGCGGGCGCCCTTGAGCACGGTGGCCGCGGTGGAGCCGTCCCGGCTGACGCCGCACACCCGGCGCAACTCCTCCAGGGGCACGTTCCGGCCGTGGTGCGCGAGCAGGATCCCCAGCGCGGCGGCACCGCACTCCACCGCCTCCATCTGGATCAGCGTGGGCGTACGGACCCGTCGACGTCGGATCCTGGGCAGCTCCGGCGTGCCGCTGACGGCGGTCGTCGGCGCGCTCATCGCCGCAGCAACCAGTCGATCGGGTGTTCCTGGTCCACAGTGAACCAGGCGGTGACCTCGCTGGCCGAGTTGAGCTGGAACGGCGGCGGGGACCTGGTCCAGCGCAGGCCACCCGGGGCGGCCGGGTCGGGTTCCAGGGCGACCGTCACCCGCACCACGCTGCCGCGGGCGAGCAGCCGCCGGACGTCGGGCCCGGTGCCCAGGAAGGCGCGCAGCGAGGCCTCGGTCTCCGGGAAGGCGCCGACGGTGGTCACCTGGCCGGCCAGGGTGCCGAACACGTTGCGCGGCGCGGCCGCGGCGGCCACCTCGACGGACACGCCGGGTTGCAGCAGCGGGGCGGCGACGGCGGGGGCGTAGACGACTGCCTGCAACGCGTCCCCGGCGGTGTCGAGCCGTTCCAGGTCGGCCAGGTGCGTGCCCGGTGTGACGATCTCGCCCTCCGAGACCAGCCAGGCGACGACGTACGCGTCACCCGGCGCGGTCTCCACCCGCACCTTGCCGTCGGCCGTACGCAGGCTGTAGAGGGGTGTGCCCTTCGGCACCCGCTGGTGCGGCGACGCCCACACCTTGGTGACCTGGCCGCTGTCGAGCGCGTCGAGGGCCGAGATCCCGTTCGAGTGGATCAGCACCCCGGCCGCCTCGACGGTCCGGGGCACCACAGTGCGTACCGACCAGACACCCGCGGCGACCACGACGATGACCAGCGCGGTGGTGGCCAGCCAGTTCGGCACCGTGGTCAGTCGGACCGCCCGGTCCAGTTGCTCGGGTGCCTCCAACTGGCGCAGAGCCTGCCGCCGGAACTTCATGGCCGGCCCTCCGTCGCGGCTGGGCCGGTGGCGCGGCGGGAGCCGAGCAGGAAGTCGGCCACGCTCGGCTCGACCAGCGGGTCGAGCCCGGACAACTCGGCGAAGGCCTGGGAGTCGCCGGCGCCGAGGGCGCACGGTGCCAGCCCCATGGCGGTGGCGACGAGATACATCTGCTGGGTCAGCACACCCGCGTCCTTGAGAATCATGGCGTAGCTCATCCCTTCGTACTTCCACATGAGCCGCTGGACCCGGGCGGTGACCACCAGCACCGTCTGCGGCGGCCGAGGCAGGGCGCCGGACGCCCGGGCGTACGCCAGCAGCCGGTCGGCGGCCGGTCCCCAGGCGGCGACCGGCTCCAGCCGGTGCCCGACGGCGTCGTAGTGGTAGAGCCCGCGGTCGAGCCCGGCGCACCGCGCTACCAGTGGATAGATCTCCAGCTCGTAGACTCCGCCGCCGCCCGGGTAGGGCCGGTGGCCGATCTCCTGCCCGCCGGCCTCACCGACGGCGCTGGTGTGCTGCGACCGGTGCAGGAATTCCGCCAGCCGTTCCAGGGGCAGTGGCGCCGTGTCGTCGTGTTCGCGCACGCTGCGCCGATCCGTGACGACCTGACTGAACGCAGGATCCGCCTTGGCGATCGTCGGCAGGTCCGGCAGCGGCAGGTCGACCGCCCGGCCCCCGTCGTACGGGCGGCGCAGCGGAAGCGGTGCGAAGCTCCCCCGCATCCGGTAGGTGCCGCCCACCGGCAGCGCGTGTCGGCCAGCCCGGGATCGGTGGTGCAGCCGCAGTTCCTCCGGCGACCAGTAGGCCAGCGGCGCGTCGTCGCACTCCGCCTCGAACTCGGCGTCGGTTACCAGGATCCGGGCGGTGGCCAACTCGTCGAGCACCCGTCCGGCGACGTCCGGCGGCACGCCGAGCGTGCGGGCCACCGCCTCGGGTCCGACGCCCGGGGCGGCGGCGGCCAGGACCGCGCCGAGGGCGGCGTCGGCACAGCCGACGACGAGGGTGCTCAGCGGTGAAGCGGCCACCAGCACGCCCCGTTCGTGCTGGAGGGCGGCGAAGCGGGAGAGCCGGTAGCGGACCCCGGGGGTGTGCAGGCGACTCTCCGGCAGACTGCCCCGACCCAGGCCGGTGGGCACCAGGTCGAGCAGCGGCCGATCGTCGACCTGGACGCGGCGCTCCAGCCAGGAGTGGGCGAGCAGTCGGCGCAGCAGCAACTGCGCGGGCAACACGCGGTTCTCCCCCTCCAGGCCGCTGATCAGTCGGCCGACCTCGACGTCGTTGACCCAGTCGGCGGCGAGCCGCAGCAGCAGGGCCCGCCGGCCCATGCCCGGTTGCTCCAGGGTGAGCTGGAAGCGGGTCTGCCGCAGGGTCAGCGAGCCGTCCTCACCGAGCCGCAGCTCCGCGTCACGGCGCAGCCGGTACGACTCCTGAATCGGCGGACCGCCCACGGAGCCGCTCACGACGACCGCCGACCGACCGGGTCCACCACGGTGGCCATCCCCACATCCTTCCCACGCTCCCGGTCGCCCGGGAAACGCCGGCTAGAAGAACACGTTCAGCGGATTGGCCGACGTCTCGTCGACGGCCAACGGGCCCCGACCGAGACGGGCCGGCACGTCCCACAGTCGGCCGGGACCGAGCCGGCGCCAGAAGTGCCGCAGTCCCGGCACGACGACCTTCACCACCGCCAGGTCGACATCCGGACGGGACTGGTCGACGACGATCACCTCCAGGCCGGCCCGCTCCGCCCGGCGTACGCAACGGCGCACGTCATCCCCGACGTCGCCGGTGGTCAGCGCCGGGTGGTCCGCAGCGGTGCACGGCGGTCGGGTGGGATCCGGGGCCAGCCAGGGCTGGTCGGCCACCCGCACGGTGCCGAACCAGCGCGCGGTGTCCGGGTCGTCGACGCCGTACCGGTTGCGGGCGGTGGCGGGTCCGGCGACGGCGGGCAGGAACTGGTTCACCTCGGTGAGCGCCCGGGTCAGCGCGACCCGCGCGTCCAGGTGCGCGCCGAAGCCGACCAGGACGTCCTCCGGCCCCCGGTCGACCCGCCGGGACACCGCGGCGAACGTGGGTACGCCGAGGTCGGCGGTCAGGTCGAGGGCCCACAGTTCGCGGCCGAGGGCGGTGGCGTGGTGGTCGACGCAGGCGGCGGTCCACGGGTCGCCGAACGAGGCGAGGTCCACCCCGGGCATCCGGGACCGGTGGTACCACCACAGGGCCACGCTGTCCCGCTCCACGAGTTCGCAGAAGCCCTGGAGGATCGCCTCGGACAGGTTGCCGCCGGCCGCGCAGCCGTTCGAGTCGGCCGAGCACACCCCCAGCCCGGTCAGCTCCGGATGCCCGTACCAGCAGTGCGCGGCGGGCAGCTCGCGCGGTGTGTGCCGGGTCAGCGACCAACCCGTGGTCCAGTCCAGCTCCACGTCGTCGGGCAGCGGGCGGGGAACGCGGTGCAGGTGACCCAGGTCGTGGTTGAGCCGGTCCCGGTCGGCGTACTGGCGTTCCGAGAACAGCAGCAGATCCCTCAGGTGCACCGCCCGGTCCGGGCCGAGCTGCCGGTAGGTGGCCCGGTGCACCGGGCGGTCGCCGCGCCACACCCCGCAGTAGCGCTCCACCGCCTCCCCGACCGCGCTCATCCGGGCCTGCAGGTCGGTCCGGCCCTTGCCGCCGCTCTGCCCGCGCAGATTGCGGCGCAACGCGGCGAGCTGGCGGGGCTGGGCGAAGTTGTGCCCGGCCGAGTAGGTGTGGGTGACGCCGTTGTCGGTCGCCTCCAGCGGGGTCAGCCGGCTCACCACGCCCAGATACCGGCTGACGTGGTGGACGAGCGAGGCGTACGCCTCGGCGGGTTCCCGGATGCGGGAGTCCCCGGCGCGACTGGGCTGGGTGCCGCTGGGTGGCAGGTCGATCCGTGGCTCGGCCTTGCGGACGAGGTCCGGGTCACCGCAGGCGGGGCACTGCGGCTGGCGTACCAGTTGGTGGCTCTCGGTGCTCAGGTCCCTGGTGTCCAGGGCGACCATCCGGCCGGTGAGGCGGGGAGACGCGCCCCGGACGGCGAGCACGGCGAGTTCGGCGGCGAGCAGCCCGGCTGCCATGGTGGCCAGGCCGGGCAGGACCGCGCGGCCGGGCTGCGGCAGCGGATCGGTCAGATCCTGCCCGTCGAGGAAGGCGTTCACCTGTTCGTTCTCCTGCCAGCGTTGCCGCAGGCAGACCCAGCAGCCGGTACGACCCGGCACGAGGTGCGGGCCGAGGAAGACGACGTTGCCGTGTGGCCGGGCCAGCGTCCACGCGCGACCGGCGGCCAGGTGGCGCTCGTTGAGCAAGGCCAGCCGGGGGTCGAGCATCGACGACGGCAGCACCAGCACCTGGGCGGTGTCGAGGCCGGGGTCCGGTGCGTCCGGCCCGACCACCGTCGGGGCGAGCCCGAGGGCGCGCAGCGCGTCGGCGGTCTCGGCCACCCGGGGCGCGCCGAGGTCCACGATGGTGACCGTTCCTCCGGCCATCCACCGCTGTCCGGCGTCGGGTGGGACACCCCGGGCGTCCCAGCCGGCGGCCTCGGCCGCCGAGGTGTGCGCCGGACCGGACACCAGAAGGCCGTGGTCGCGCAGCCGGGCGAGGGCTGCGGCGACGGCGGCGACCGGGTGTCGGGTGGCCAACCGGGCCACCACGTCGGCCAGCGGCGCGGCACCGTCGAGCTGGTCGGCCAGGTCCGCGGCGACCGGGTCGTCGATGAGCAGGCTGCGGGTCTCCCCCAGCACCACGAGCGGGCCGTCGGGCAGCCGCACCGGCACGTAGTCCGATCGGAAGCGCGGACGCCACATGGGTTCCTCCCGAGCCTCGTGGCCGGACCGCGGCACCACCGGCGATCACGACTGTTGTCATCGTCGCGGTCCGGTGCGCCCCGATCCGAGTGATGCCACCGGTTTCTGCCGTCGCCGACGTGGTGGACCCTCGGCGGCAGGGTCAGCGGGCGGTGACGGTCAGCGCGGTGTCGTTGAGGCCCAGCACCGATGTGCCGACGGTCTGTGCCGGCACGAGCAGCACGAAGGTCTCCACCCGGGTGACCCGGATCGACTTTCCGCTGACCGCCTTGCTGTGACCGGTGGCGACCAGGTCCGGGCTCTGCGGCTCCAACCGGACGGTGGCCGGGCCGCCGGGCGCCGGGCGCAGCGTGTCGGTGGCGTGGATCGTCAGAAAGGTGAGCGTGCCGGTCGGCGCCGCGACCGCGCAGTCGGACCATTCCGCCCGGTCCATCGTCCGCTGTACCGCCCCGCCGACACCGGCGAGCTGCTGCCCGTAGACCTCCCAACCGCCGGCGAACTGACCGTCGAGCAGCGGGCTCGACACGACGAGGGACCGGTTGCCCGTCGTGGACCCGATGCTGCGGGAGAACACCTCGGCGGCGAGGGCCCGACGGCTGGTCTCGTCCAGGGCGGCGCCGCCCGCGGTGGCCGGCCGGCCGTCGATGCTCCGGGCGACCACCAGCGAAGGTTGGGTGACCTGAACGTTGTGACTGAGCTTCCACTGGCCGTCGGCACCCAGCACGAACTGGCTGACATCGGTGGGCGCCAACTCCGAGCCGGTCAGTCGGAGAGTGGCCGTGGCGAGGAAACAGGACGGATCGCCGGGTGGCACCGCGAAGACCGGGTTGATGTGCTGGAAGGACGGTTGCGCTCGCTGGTTGTACGCGGCCCGACGGACTGCGGCGATGCTGAGGTCCAGCGAGGGCGAAACCTCCTGGGCCCGCAGCGCCTCGACGTCACCGGCCACCGAGGCTGCCGAGTCGGCCTGGTCGAAGGCGGTGAGCACGAGCGCGGCCCGGTCCCTACCGAAAGTGGCCGACCCGTGGGGCGCCGGGGTGGCCGCGTCCACCGGTTCGCCGCCACAGCCGGTCAGCATGAGCAGCGCCACCGTGGCGGCGGCGAACGGCATCGCGGGCACCGGCGCGGCGAGGGTACGCGGGCTCCTGACGGATCTTCTGCCCAGCATCTCGTCCTCCATCTACCACCGGTCCACGGGAATCGCGCCCGATGCAGTCGAGTATGTGAGCGGCTGTCCGGCCACGACGGTGGCGGCGCGGCCTCGTGCTGCCCGGCCTGTCGACGTTGCACCGAACGATGTCATCCGGCCTGGATCGCGGTCACCGATCGGTGTCATCGAGCCGAGCGACCCAGGCCGCCAGAGCCGACCGGGAAGCGACACCGGTCTTGCGGTAGAGGCGGGTCAGGTGCGCCTCCACCGTGCGGGGGCTGATGTTCAGCTGCCGCCCGATCAGTCGGCTGGTGGCCCCGGTCGCTGCCAGCCGGGCGATGTGCCACTCCCGGTCGGTCAGGGCGGCGACCTCACGCGGGCCGATCGGACGGGCCAGTCGCAGACCGACCCGTTCCGTCCCGCACCACAAGGCCAGTTCGAGCGCCCGGCGACGGGCCCGCGCCGCCAGGCCGCTCTGGTCCGCGGCTTCGGCCGCCCGGGCCAGGGAGGCCAGGGCGAGGCTGCGCCTCAGCACCATCCCGCCGGCACGGAACAGGTCGGCCGCGGTCTCCAGGTACGGCAGCGCCGCCTGGACCTCGCCACGAGCGAGCAGCACCTCGCCGTACGCCGACTCGGCGAAGCCCCGCTGCCCGGGCAGACCGACCTGATCCGCCTCGGCCAGTGCCAGTCGCGCCTGCCGCTCGGCGTCGGCCACCTCGCCCGCGGCGAGCGCGGCGGCGCAGAGCAGCTCGTACCACCTGGGCCGCAGCGACGTCTGGAGACGGCTCAGCCGGCTGTCGCCGCCGGCGGAGCGCACCAGGTCGGCACAGGTCGCCGGATCACCCGACAGCAACGCCGCGGTCGCCAGCGCCGTCGCGGCCGTACGACCGCACCAGGTGGCGAGGTCGGTGGCGATTCCGGCGGCGCTGCGGGCCAGCGCCAACGCCCGGTCGTCGTCCCGGAGGCCACCACGCCACGCCGTCGCCTCCGCCTCGAACGCCAGGGCGAAGCTCAGCAGGTGGTGACTGCCGATGCGCCGGGCGACGATGCCCGCCTCGGTGGCCAGTCCGATGGCGGTGTTCAACTGCCCGCCGTGGTAGGCCACCTGACTGCGACCGAGCAGCAGTTGGCACAGGCCGTCGTCGCGGTGTGAGGCGCGGACGAGGGTCAGCCCTCGGTCGAGGTGCCGCACCGCGTCGGCCTGCCGTTCGAGGTAAAGCTCGCTCAGGCCGAGTGCGGTGAGGCAGTCGGGGTGGTCCCGTACGTCCCGGTCCGGCAGCGAGTCGACGATCCGGGCGCCGGCATCGAGCAGACCCCGGGCGTCGTCCAGTGCGCCGTCGTGTGCGGCGGCCAGACTGCGGACGGCCAGCAGGCTGGCCCGGTCGGCACCGGAGCCGCCGAGATCTCCGCCGAGGACGTCGGGCAGCCCGGTCACGGGGCGACCGGCCAGGATGCCGGCGACGCCGATCTCGGTGGCGAGGCGGTAGCCGTCGCTGGGGCCGGCACCGGTTGGCAGGGCGGCCAGCTCCCGCCGGCTGATGGCCGCCGCCTCCGCGTAGTTGCCGAGCAGACGTTCCACGCGCGCCCAGAGTGCTACTGCCTGCGCCCGTCGTCCTTGCGGGTCGGCGGGAAACAGCGGCACGATCTCCTGGAGCAGGGCCCTGCTCTCGGCCAGGTCGCCCGCTTCCCCGGTGATCTCGGCCAGCGCGAGCGACACGTCCTGGCGACGTTGCGTCAGACCGGCCGTCGGGCGCAGCGCACGCAACGCCAGCCGCAGCCAGCGGATGGCCAGGTCCGGCGTCTCGCGCCGAACCTCCTGCGCGGCTCGGCAGAGCACGTTGACGCAGCGGTCGGCCCAGCGGGCGTTCGGCAGGGCGAGCAGGCGCTCCGCGTAGCGGGCCCGATCCGCGGGTGGCGCGCCCAGATCGACCAGCGCGGTGAGCGCCCGCGCACACGCCTCCACCTGCCACTGCGGGTCGGTCTCCTGAGCGACCGCCATCCGCAGCACCGGGTGCCGGAAGGCGAACCGTCCGGTGCCGGGGACGCGGCGGATCAGGTCGAGCCGGGCCAGCCGCCAGCATGCCTCGACCGCCAGTGACGCCGGGACCTGCGCGACCTCGGCGAGCAGGTCCGCGCTGAAGGGCGCATCGACGATCGCCCCGGCCCGCAGACAGGCCAGCTCGACGGGGGGCAGGTCCGTCCACTCGCGGCGCAGCACGGCGACCGCCGCGTCGGACAGCCGGGCACCCTCTGCTTCACGGATCGGGTCCGTGCTGTCGGAGGTTGAGCCGCTCGGCAGCACCGCCAGGTAACCGGGATTGCCGCCGGTCAGGTCGTACCGGGCGCGCAGCTCCACCTCGTCGACCTGGGGGTGCAGGAGTGCGACCTCGGCGAGGCTGAGAGGGCGGAGCTCGATCCGGTCGTGGGGCGGCGGCTTCGCGTCGGCGTGCTCGTCGGGATCTGGTGGACCGAACGGCATCGGGGTCGCCATCTGCCGCGGGCGGTAGACGAGCACGAGCAGCACCGGGGCGGGCACCGGATACCGCAGGAGGTGGGCGATCAGGCCGGTGGAGGATGCATCCGCCCAGTGCAGGTCGTCGAGGACCAGCACCAGACCGTCCCGGGCAGCCAGACCGACCAGCCGGCGAGCCAACTGGTAGGTCCGGAACCGCCGGGCATCCGACGCCCGTCCCGGCGCCGCTGGCACCGCGATGGTGGACTCCGCCCAACTCTCCTCAGTGGACCGGCCGGCACGCAGCCCACGTCGAAGTGACTGCCCCTCCGTGAAGGCGTGTCGAAACACGTGGAAAGGAACTCCTCGCTCATCCGGCGAGCAGGTCCCGACGGCCCAGGGGACGGTGGGGGCGCACCGCTCCAGGGCCTCGTCGACGAACCGGGTCTTGCCGATGCCCGGCTCCCCGACGACCTCGCAGACCATTTGCCAGCCACGACTCAGCACGGCGGCCTGGGCTCTCCCGATACGTGCCAACTGTGCTCGTCGCCCGACGAAGCGCGGGCTCGACGCGCTTTCCAGCCCAGGTGTCATCACGCAGACCAGACGCCTTCCGGCACACTCAATGGGAATTGATCGCACTATACCGGAGCATCGCCGAATGTCGAAGCATGTCGACCCCTATTCAACAAGTGCGAGACGCAGGTTCTTTTCGACATCGCATCACAACCCGCAGAAAAGGACCGGTCACCAGAAGCGCGGAATGATGTCCCTGAAACCCAATAAATCGCCCGCATCCTCCGGCGCCTGGCAGCCGACAAGTCCCAGGTCACTGCGGGGCTACAGCCAGGACGCCTAACTGTTCATTGGAGGGCCGTACCCAATCTGATATCACCACGATCATGGCCGCCTATACCGAATCACCCGAAGCGGTCATATTTCTACCGTGACCTGCGACCTGGGAGTTCTGCGCCACCTGATGAACCATCGGCGACCGCGCCAATTGACTGGGTCCCACGTCCCTGGAATTCGTCACCTGCCGCCAATCGTCAACATGCGAACAGCAAGATGCATCCGCGACAGTGCCCGAGATGGAAACCGTAGGCGTCCAGCCTGACGTTCAGGCGAGGTCGTTCAGGTGGGCAAGCCATCGACGGACGGCTGCGAAATCCGCGTCGGTCAGGCCCTTGTACGGGTCGACGCGGTGCAGCAGCGCTCGCGCCGGATGATGAGCCGCGACCCATCGCCGGTCAACGTCGGTCGTCTCGTCGTCGAGCCAGACAAACGGTCGTCCCGCCGCCCACTGCGTCAGATATGCGGTCTTCCAGTGCAGGCCGTGCGCTGGATCCTCATCGTCGTCCGGCCATTCGACGACAGGCAGGGAAGGTAGGCCGAGCAGTGGCGAGATGACTTCGTTCGCGTCGGCCATCCACGTCGTCGCCCACACCAACTGGCAATTCAGAGCCGACAGCCGCTGACCGTCAGTTGGGTCGATCCGGTCGAGCAAGGGGTTGCCGGCGCCTCCTGAGGAACGTGCCACGGCACCCGCGAAGGAGTGCCCACCGCCAACCGACCTGGCCTTGAACGGGATCAGTGGTCCGTCCACATCGAGAAATACCAAGGGCAGGTTGGCAAGACCATGCGTCACGCGCGAACCGTATCGTGCGGGTGACCTTGTGCCGCTCATCGGGCACAATGTCCCGGGTGAGCGCTACCGTGCCGCGCCGGGTCGAGGAAAGAACCCTGCGGCTCGACTACGGCCAGTTCTGCCTCTACGGCAACCCATCGCCCGACGCCGACTATATGACCCTGCTGGAACAGGCGATCAACGGCTCAGGCATCGCGGCAGACGACACGGGGGTCGTCGTCATCTCCCCTCACCAGAACAACTTCGAGATGCCGTTCCGTCTGGAGGTGTGGGACGACCCGCCGCCTGATGATCGCGAAGACTGGGAGGAGGCCTTCGAGGCCAGCCTCCTGGTGGTCGATGACGTGCTCCAGTATTTCAGCCCCACGGACACGGTCGTCACCTTCGAGGTGCCGAGCGGCCGGTACGCCGCACGAATATCGGGTCGGGGCTTCGTCAACCGGGGCTGGCCCGGCTCGACCACCCCCGGCGACAGGTGGCGGGTGCAGCTCTGGTCGCCTGCCGGCGATTTCCCCGCGCGCCGGCTCAAGCAGTGGCGTCAACCTGCCGTCTGAGCACTTCGTACGATCCTGGACATGTCTGATCTGCGGCGCTAGGTTGAAACGTCATTGATGACCGTCTTTATGCCGCACAGGTACGGGGGCCCGCATGTCCACGTCTGTCACTCGCCGCACCGTCCTGGCCGGTGGTGCCGGTGCCGCCATCGGCCTCGCGCTGCCCGGCGCCGCAGCCCACGCCGGTGGCCACCACCCCACCAGCGTGAGATTCACCCTTGACGCGAGGACCCTTGACGGCGGTGAGCAGGTCACCTCGGTCACCCTGGAGACCGGCCGGCTCGGGCCGATCGACCCCGCCGGGCTCACCCCCGGCACGTTCACCGTCCACGCCAAGGCCACCAGCCCGATCCCGATCGCTCCCGGGGACCAGATCTTCAGCGAGTACGACCTGGACCGCACGGTGACCGCGGCCCGACTCGACCGGCACGGAAACATCGTGCTGGAGCTGAGCCACGCCGAAGGTCAACCCGGCGGTGGCACCCTTGGCTACATCGTGAGCAGGGGCCGTAACGTCCGGCTGGACCTCGTCTACACCATCAGGCAGAACACCCCACTCGTCCGGCGCCACGGCTCACCGGTCACCATCACGCGCTTCGTGCAGGGGCGGCTGTCGAACCCCGAGGTGGACGCGTTCAGCCACCACGTCTCCAGCTCCGGCCTGAAGTACCGGTTGTACTCCCCGGAGCGCTCGCCCCGCCACGGTCGGCGGCCGTTGATCCTCTGGCTGCACGGTGGCGGCGAGGGTGCCTCACTGCCCGACGACTACTACGACAACGAGACCACGCTGCGCGCCAACCGGGGCGCCCTGGGCTTCGCCACTCCGGAGGCTCAACGGATCTTCTCCGGCGCGTACGTCGTCGCTCCGCAGAGCACCTCCTACTGGATGGAGGACGGCCCCCGCTTCGCCCCACTGATCCGCGAGATCGTCCAGGACCTCGTCCGCCGCAAGCGCGTCGACCCGCACCGGATCTACGTGGCCGGTTGCAGCAACGGCGGCTACATGTCCCTGGAGATGACCGTCGCCTATCCCGATCTGTTCGCCGCGTCGGTGCCGATCTGCGGCATCGTCGAGCCGCTCAGCGGGGAGGGGCCGCCGCTGATCACCGATGAGGAGCTGGCGGAGATCCAGACCCCGACCTGGCTGGTCACCTCGCTCGACGACGACACGGTGCCACCCGAGACCAACACGATCCACGCCCACGACCTCATCCCGGGCTCACTGATCACCCTGTACGACCACGTCGTCTGGAACGGCTACCAGTTCCCCGGTCACTGGTCCTGGATCTACGTGGCCCGCAACGACCCGAGTAGCAACGGCACCCACATCTGGCAGTGGATGGCCCGCCGCCGTCGGTGATCCGCCGTCCGGGGTCAAGCGGGCGGGCGCACCGTCGGCTGGAGCGGGCTTGTCCCATCCCTGTGCTCCAATCCGGTCATGCATGTCGTCGTCACAGGTGCACTCGTTGAGAACGGCGCGGTCCTGCTGGTCCACCGCAGCCCGACCCGCCGGGCATACCCGGATCTCTGGGATCTGCCCGGGGGCCATGTCGACACGGGTGAGTCCGAACTACAAGCACTCGCGCGGGAGATGCACGAGGAGCTCGGTGTTCACATCGTGGCGGAGTCCGCTTCACGGTTGGGCGACTGGCATGCCGGCAGTGGCGAGGACGCCGTTCACGTGGGCGTCTGGAAAATTGGAGACTGGGTCGGCTCTCCCACCAACCGCGCACCCGACGAGCATGACGACATCGCCTGGGTCGGGATCAACGAGCTGGGTGGCCTTCCCCTGGTGTTCGGCGACCTGGCGGCGCTGCTTCGGGACGGGACGCCTTGAGCCCTATCTGGCAACCAGGGGCCTGACATCCTGGGGAGTCGACCTTTCACCCGAGATGATCCGCGTGGCTCGGCGTGACCATGCGACCTTCCGGTTCGATGTCGCCGACCTGCGTGAGCTGCCCTTCGAGGACGCGTCGCTGGTAGGCGTGGTCTGCTGGTACTCCCTCATTTTCCTGGCCCCGGCCGATCGACCGGCGGCCTACGGCGAGCTGCGTCGCGTCGTCAAGCCGGGTGGTATCTGGTGACCGCCTTCAAGGCCGGAGCTGTCACGGACGCTGGCTTCACGACCGTGTTCTGGGGCGGCGTGCCCGCCGATGGGCCGGACAGCCCCGCCCAGGGGTATCTGCTCGCCCAGAAAGCCTGATGCCGATCCCCCGCCGTGCCGCCGAACCCCTCAACGCGGCAGACCGCACCAGGCCTTGAAGGCAAGGCCCGAACGAACGCATCCCGTTGACAACATCACCCGCATCCCAATACGCTTAACACACTGGTTAAGTGAAGGAGCTCACGATGGCTGGCACCGATCAGCTCAGCGCGGTGTTCTCGGCGCTCGCCGACCCGACTCGACGGGCAATCGTCGCCGAGTTGGCCGAACGCGACGCCACGGTCACCGAACTCACCGCTCCTCTGTCCATCTCGATGCCAGCGGTGTCACGGCACCTGAAGGTGCTCGAACGCGCCGCGCTCATCTCGCGGTCACGGTCGGGCAAGTGGCGCGCGAGTCACCTCGAAGCTGCCCCGCTGCGCGAGGCAGCCGACTGGATCGAGCGCTACCGGCGGTTCTGGGACTCGTCCCTCACTCGCCTCGATGCCCACCTCGCCGCGGTGCAGGCCGCCGGACCGGCAACGGACCGGGTGGCCGACGACCCCAGGGAGCCCGAATGACCACCGAAATTCCGCAGCTCGTCATCTCTCGCGTGTTCGACGCGCCGCGGGAGCTCGTCTACCGAGCCTTCACCGATCCCGACCATCTGGCGGCGTGGTGGGGCCCGACCGGCAACTCACTGCCGCGCGACGAGATCGAGTTCGACGTACGCCCCGGCGGCTTTCAACGGTGGACGGAGGTCAGTGCCGCCCAACCCGAGCTTCGGGTGCACGTCCACGTCGACCTCACGGACGTCGCCGACGGCGAACTGCTCCAAGGCGTCATGCACGTCGGTGGCCGGCTGCAGGAGGGCATCGAGCCGTTCGAGACGAGACTCCGGGTCGAGTTCCACGACGAGGCGGGCGGACGGACGCGACTCGAGATCCGCCAGTGGCTCCCCGAACATCTGGCGCGCCCCAGCGAGGAGGGCTGGCGCCAGGCGTTCACCAAGCTGGACACCGCGCTGATGAATGCGCAGGCCGTTGCAACAAGTCATCGAGAGGCAGAGGCATGGCAAAGCTGATCTACGTGACGAACGTGTCGCTTGACGGGTACATCGAGGACGAACGCGGCGCGATCGACTGGTTTCCACTCGGCGACGAGGTGTTCGCGTTCCACACCGACCTCCTGCGATCCGTGGGCACGTTTCTCTACGGGCGGGGCCTGTACGAGGCGATGGCCGTCTGGGAGAACGACCCCGCTCTGGCCGCGCAGTCCGACCTCACGGCCGACTTCGCGAACGCCTGGCAGGCGGCGAGCAAGGTCGTCTACTCCACGAGCCTCGACGCGGCCTCAACTGCCGACACTCGAATCGAACGCCGTTTCGACCCCGCCGCCGTACGCGAACTGAAGGCCACGGCCAGCAGCGATCTCACCGTTGGAGGTGCCAACCTCGCGGCGCAGGCTTTCAAGGCCGGGCTGGTCGACGAGTGCCAGCTGATGATCCTGCCCGTTGTCCTCGGGGGCGGCAAGCCAGGGCTGCCGACCGGCATGCGCGCCGACCTTGAGCTCCTCGACGAGCGCCGATTCCCAAACGGGGTCGTACACCTGCGCTACCGCCCTCGCGGGCAGTGAACGACAGCCCTGCGAGGTTGGATGACGGCGGTGGCTCAGTGGCCGCGGAACGCCTCCTCCAGCCACCATGAGCCGTGCGCCGCGCTGACTTTGGCGTCGACCACCAGTGGCCGGGTGCGGGAACCAGCGAGCCAGTGGCGTACCGGTCCGAGATCGTCGACGGTCCGGACGGTCAACCCGTCGCAGCCGTAGCCACGGGCGATCGCGGCCAGGTCGGTTTCGGGGAAGGTGATCGTCTCCAACGGGTGCCCGTCCGGGCCGAAGTGGTGCACCTCGGCGCCGTACGCCGCGTCGTTGTAGATCACCACGACGAGGGGTGCCGCCAGCCGGACGGCGCTGACCAGTTCGGTCGCGGACATGACGAAGCCACCGTCGCCGACCGCCGCGACGGTGAGCCGGTCCGGCCGGGCGACCGCCGCGCCGAGTGCACTGGCCAGGCCGAGCCCGACCGACTGGAAAGCCTGGGTGAAACAGAACCCGGCCACGTCCGGCACGTCGAGCCACATGGACGGGTAGCCCATGAAGTTGCCCGAGTCGACCACCACCGTCCGGTCGGGCGGCAGCAGGTCGTCCAGGGCTGCCGACAGCGTCCTCGGGTCGATCGTCGCCGGGGTGTCGGACCGCGCCGGCCCACCCTCGTCTGAGTACGGGACGGTCCGCCACCGGCCGTGGTCGCGAATCCGTTGCGCCAGCTCCGGCGTACGCCAGCCGCCGGGCCCGGCGTCCACGGGCCCCGTGGAGCCCAGTCGACCGAGTGTCGCCTCGGCGACCGCCGAAACCTCGCCCGCCACCGTCAGGTCGACCGGGCGGTTCACCCCGAACGCGGCCGGGTCGTGGTCCACCTGGACGACGACGGCGGAGGGCGGGATCAGTTCACCGTGCCGGGTGGTCCACATGTTCAGTGTGCTGCCCCACGCGACGACCAGGTCCGCCGCACCGATCAGCTCGGCGGCGAGCGGGGTGGCGAAGCCGCCGGCCACGTCGATATACCACGGGTTCCCGGCGAACAGGCCCTTCGCGGCGGCGGAGACCGCGAGCAGTGCCCCGCACGCGTCGGCGAGCCGTGTCAGCGGTTCCCGGGCCGCCCGGGCGCCCCGACCCGCGATGAAGACCGGTCGACGTGCGGCCTGGAGCGCGGCCAGCAACGGCTCGACCTGCGGGACGGTGGCCGGGGTGGGCGCGACCGCAGGGAACAGGCCGGACCACGGTTCGGTCACGGTGAGCTGCACCTCCAACGGGAGGCCCAGCACCACCGTCGCGCCCCGGGCGGCGGCCCGGTACGCCGCGCCCGCGTCCTCGGCCGCGTGTGTCGCGCGTACCCGATGGAAGTCGGCCCCGACCGCGGCGGCGAGCGCCGGCAGGTCGATGAAGAAGTTAGACCGCGGCGCGGTCGCCTCCGGGGCCAGGACCACCATCGGTGTACGGCTCTTCGCGGCCTCGGTGAGGCCGGTCAGCGCGCTGGTGACGCCCGGACCCTGGTGCACCGAGAGCAGGCCCACCGTCCCGGAGGTGCGGGCGTACCCGTCCGCCATGCTCGCCGCGCCGCCCTCGTGGGCCGCCGCCACGAACCGGGCACCGGCCGCCACGAGCGCGTTCGTCACATGGAAGTTACCGCTGCCGACCACCCCGAAGACGTACCGTGCGCCGTGTTCGTACAGAACCCGGCCGACCACCTCGGCGACCCGCATCTGTGGCCCGGTCCTACCGTTCGACCAGCGCGAGGACCCGGCACGGGCTGCCGGATCCGGAGACGATCGGCAGCGGTCCGGCGATCACCACCGCGCCGGTCGTCGGCAACTGCGCCAGGTTGCGTAGCTGGGTCAGGCCGTACTTCTCCTGGCCGAGCAGGAACGAGTGGCACGGGAACGGCGGGTCGAACGAGTGCGCGGCGCCCGCGTCGGTGCCGACCGTCTCCACCCCGACGCCCTGGATCGGCGACTCCTCGGCCAGCCAGCGGGCGCACTCGACGGAGATGCCCGGGGTTCGCCCGGCGTTGGCGTACCGCTCGGGGTCGTCGCCGTACGCGTCCCAACCGGTGCGGTAGAGCAGCCAGCCACCGGTGGGCAGGGCACCATGTTCCGCCTCCCACGCCTTGATGTGCTCGACCTCGAGCAGGAAGTCACTGTTGTCGGCGGCGTCGGCCGCGTGGTCGATCACCACCGCCGGGGCGATCAACTGGCTCACCGGGACCTGCGAGACGTCCGCGCCGTGTTGACCGGAGACCCAGTGCACCGGCGCGTCGAAGTGGGTGCCGGTGTGCTCGCCGGTGGAGAAGTTGTTCCAGTACCAGGCCGGACCACGGTCGTCGTACCGGCTGATCTCACTGAGCCGGAACGGCCAGGTCTGGCCGAACTGCTCGGGCAGACCCAGGATCGGGGTCTGGTCCGAGAGCGGGGCGGTGAGGTCGACAACCTGGATCCGGCCGCTGGAAAGAGCGGCGACAAACTCCTGCAGCACCGTCATGCGGCGACGGTACACCGCACTCACGATCCACGATGGATGCCCGGACCGGTCACGTGATCTGCTCGGCCAGCGCGACGATGATGCCTGCGGGGCCACGGAGGTAACAGAGCCGGTAGCTGTTCTCGTATCGCACCACTTCGCCGACGAGCTCGGCTCCGTGTGGCCGCAGGCGGTCGAGGATGTCGTCGATGTCCTCGACGGCGAACATGACACGATGCGCGCCCAGCGTGTTCGCCGGCGCCCGCGGGTCACCGTCTGGGCTCGTCGGCGTGTGGTACCTGGTCAGCTCGAGCCGTCCGTGGCCGTCCGGGGTGCGCATCACCACGATGTCTGAGCGGACTCCCTTGAGCCCGACGAGGCGATCCACCGCGCTGCCCTCGACTGTCGCCTCACCTTCGAACTCCAGGCCGAGTGCGACGAAGAACGCCCTGGCAGCCGCGAGGTCGTCGACGACGATCGCGATGTTGTCCATCCGCTGGACCGTCCCCCGCCCAGGTTGGGGGTCCCGCTGGTCGGCGTCTTCCATGAGCCACAGATTACAATTCCGCCATGGACGACCCCACCCGCGGCGTACGAATCAGACGCGGTGGTCCGGCCGACGCACCCGCAGTGCTGACCATGCTCGACTCCGCGGTGGCCTGGATGAATGATCGCGGCAACACCGAGCAGTGGGGCACGACGCCGTTCTCGGAAAAGCCCGAACGGGTCGAGCTGGTCGACCGGTATCTGACCGAGAGCCTTCCGTTCATCGCGGAAATGGACGGAACGCCGGCCGCGGCACTGGTGTTGGATGCCGGGCCCGATCCGAAAGCACCGATCGCGCCTGCGGCAGAACCGGAGCGCTACGTCCGTCTCCTGGTTTCCGACCGACGATTCGCCGGCCGGAGCCTGGGGTCGGCCCTGTTGGCACACGCCGTGAACGAGACCCGACGAGCGGGCGTGCAGTTGCTACGGGTCGATTGCTGGGCGGGCGGCGGTGGCGAGTTGGTGGCGTTCTACGAGCGCCACGGGTTCACCCCCACCCACACCTTCCTGTCTGGGTCCTGGCCGGGTCAGGTGCTGGCCCAGCGGGTCGACTGAACCGCACTTCTTCACCTGAACCCTGGGCGCCGGCCGGTCCGGCCCTTACCGCAGGACGGGGACGGGCCCGGCGCAGAGAGTGCTCCTCCGCGCCGGGCCGCAGCTCCCGGATGGGTCAGCCGACGCAGACGGCGATCCTGCCCGGGCCGGTGCCGTTGCCCTGGAAGCCGAAGGTGGTCGACTGCCGGCCGGCGACGCGTCCGTTGTAGCTCACGTTGGTGAACTGGACGGCGCCGCTGGTGCCGCTGGCCTGCGCGTTCCAGGTGCCGGTGACCGCGGCGCCTGCGGGCAGTTCGACGGTCACCTTCCAGCCGTTGATTTCCGACTTGCCGGCGGTGACCGTCACGGTCGCAGTGAAGCCCTCGGCCCACTGGTTGACCGCCACATCCGCGTAGCAGCCGTCACCGGTCGGCGGCGAGCTGTTCGGCGGAGGGGTGGTCGGCGGGGTGGTCGTCGGCGGGGTGGTGGTCGGAGGAGTGGTCGTCGGCGGAGCGGTGGTCGGCGGGTTGGGCGCGCCGTTGGCCAGGCTGAAGGCCAGGTCGGGCTGGAACGAACCGGCCGTGTAGCGGCACCCGTCCGCCTCCCCCGGCGGCTTCACCCAGAGGTACGCGTCGATGTTGCTGTCGCCGGTGCTGGTCGTCGGGTACTGCCCGATGCGCCGGTCGGTGTTGTCGTCGCCGCACCAGTCCCCGCTGGCGCCTCCGTTACGGCTGGTGTCGATCACCTGGCGCTTGCCCGAGATGCCCATGCCGTTGAGGGCGGAGATGACGTTCCGGCCGAAGTTCGCCTCGCCGGAGGTGGAGTTGTAGTTCGACACGTTGGTGAAGAAGCCGTCGGCGTACTGCACGCCGGCCGCCCGGAGCCGGTTGGCCGTCTCCCCCGCGCTGTTCCAGGTGGAGTGACCGCCGTCGAGATACACCTTGGCGTTGGGGTTGGCCGACTTGATGGTCCGGGTGGCCGTCGAGATCGCCTCGTTGCGAGCGCTGATCTCGCCGCTGCTCAGGCACGTCAGCAGGGCGAGCGAGTCGGTTTCCAGGATGATGATGACGGTCTGGTTGCCCAGTCCCCTGGCGAAGTTGGACACCCACGTCTGGTACTGGTTGAGGTCCGGCGCCCCACCGGCGCTGGCTCCGCCGCAGTCCCGGTTGGTGATCTCGTACACCGCCAGCACCGGGATCTGCTGCGCCGCGTTGGCGGCGCCGATGTGCTCGGAGACCTCGGACTGCACTGTCGACGGGTTGAAGTTGGCGAACCAGCGGGCCTGCGGCTGGCTCGCGATCTTGTCGCGGATGACGGCGGTACGCGAGTCGCCGGGGTTCGCGGCGACCCAACGGACGACGGCCGAACTCGGGTCGCGGTAGAGCGAGCCGGACAGCGTGCCGGCGGAGGCACTGCCGACGGTCAGGCAGACGCCCACGACGGTGGCGGCCGCGACGGCCGCCATGCTGATGGCCGCCGATCTGCGGCGAAGCGAGGAGAGGGTAGGCACGACGTGTTGCCTCCTGATCACATAGATGTTTCCACGTTCATGGGAGCGTTCCCAGGACGGTATCGGAGGTGCGCGCCCCTGCCAAGACGTGGAGGCCCGTCGATGAGCAGGACCTCGTCATCCGTCAAGGCGGGACGAATGCACACTGATACTTGTCGATGTTGCCAGAACGGGCTCCGGCGTGCTGGAATGACTCACATCGCCGCAGCGCGGGGGCAACCGCGCTGGGGAACGGCCAGCGCGGGAGCATCGCAGTGCCGGCAGCGCGCCGCTTGGCGGACGCTCACATGCCGCATCGCCGGGCCATCTCCAGGACGACGGGCATCGTGCCGGGCAGGCATCCTCGCCCGCCGTAGGCATTCCTCACTGCGCATCCCCCGACGGCCGACGCGCTCGACGTCTGACACGCCGTGCATCCGATCCGGTCCGTCAGCGCACCAGAACCGGCGACGAATTGAGAAGCAATCATGATTTCCCGAGAACGTTTCGCGGGTTGGCACCGAAACCGCTATGTGTGGGTGGCGGTGATCCTGCTGGTGGTGTCGGCCGGCGCGGTCGTACTGCTCAACCGGGCCGACCCGGAGGCGAAGCCGGCCGATCTGCAGGGGCAGATCATGGCTCGGATGCGCACCACGCTCGAACAGGCGGACCCGGGGCAGCACAACCACGCCGGACACACTGCCCAGCAGGTGACCACCGAGAAGCCGGCAGTGATCTGCGGGGTCCGCGTCTACGGCTACGAGCCGGCCAAGGTCAGCGCGCTTGCCGACGTGCGAACGGTCTACGGCTTCCACCTCTGCGGAGTCGCCGAGCAGAAACGCCCCTGGGACGTGGCGGTCAAGCTGGCCGGCCCCGTGATCATGGACATGTCCACCGAACCTCCGGGCATCCAGGTGGTCGAGGCGACCGCCGACGTCATGTTCACCGACCGGCTGCGCGAGATGTTCCCGGAGAAGTACGCGGAGTTGGCGCTCAAGGAGGCGCTGACCGACTCGGAAATGGCCGACCAACGCCGCCGGTACGACGCCGCAGCCGGGCTCTGAAGGCTATGCGAAAGTGCCGCTGGTGCGTGCCGCGATGCGAATGGTGGTCCCTGCGGGTCCGCTGACGACGAGGAGGTAGTCAGCCATCTGCCCGACCACCCACAGGCCCATACCTCCCGTTTCGGACAGGGGTGGTCGCTCGGTGCGCGGAAGGTAGTGCGCGGTGTTGAAGCCCGGCCCGCAGTCGGTGACTTCACAGGTGAGCTGGCCATCCACGAGCAGGCGTAGGCCACCTCTGCCGCCCCCGTGCCGAATCACGTTGATCATCAGTTCGTTGACCGCAGTGACCCAGTTCTCGATCTCGTCGTGGCCGAGGCCGCACCGGCGGCTGGCGGCCTCAACCTCGCGTCGGACGCGGGTCAGGTCGGCGAGGGTGAACGACGTCGAGAGCAGCGGCTTCCTGGCGGAGGGAGCATGGTGGCCGAGCGGTGGGTTCGCCACTGCTTCCCCTCCCTGTCGGACGCGGAGCCGGTGAGCTTGTCGATGGCACGAGGGAGGACAGCTCTCCGGAACGGGTTCGCCGGACGATCAGTGCATCGATGTGACATGGGAAGATACCCCACCTCGGCGGCGCAACACTGTTGATCTCGCTGCTGGCATGCCGTCGGCGGTGTGCCGGCGTCTAGGCTGCCTGCGTGGCGGACGCCGAGCTGATGACCAATGACGAGCGGCTGCGTCGTATCGAGGCGATCACCGATGCCGCCCTGTCGGGGCTGCACGTCGCCGAGTTGCTCGACGAGCTGTTGGAACGCGTCCGTGACCTGCTCAAGGTCGACACCGCCACCATCCTGCTGCTGGACGAACACACCGGCGAGCTCGTCGCGACAGCGGCAAAAGGCCTGGAGGAAGAGGTACGTCGCGGTTTCCGCCTCCGGGTCGGACGCGGCTTCGCCGGGCGAGTGGCGGCGACACGTGCGCCGGTCACGATCCATGACGTCACGTCCGACGACGTGGTCAATCCCGTCCTGCTCGCCACGGGCGTACGTGCTCTGCTCGGCGTGCCCATGCTCGTCAACGGCGACCTCGTCGGCGTACTGCACGTCGGCTCCCTGGCCCTGCGGCGGTTCGGTCCCGACGACGTGCGGCTGTTGCAGCTGGTTGCCGATCGCGCCAGCCTCGCGGGTCGGGCCCGAGCGCAGGTCCTCGACCGGCAGGCAGCGCTGGCCCTGCAACGTAGCCTGCTGCCCGGCCGACTACCCGACATCCCCGGCCTGGACCTGGCCGCCCGGTACGTGCCCGGCCACGACCTGGGCATTGGTGGCGACTGGTACGACGTGTTCACGTTGCCCTCGGGTTGGCTGGGCACCGTCATCGGTGACGTCTCGGGCCACGGACTGCCGTCCGCCGTCGTCATGGGACGCATCCGCAGCGCGCTGCGCGCCTACGCCCTCGATTCCGACGATCCCGCCCAAGCGCTGACATCTCTCGACCGCAAGATCCACCATTTCGAAGCGGGCACCCTCACCACCGCCGTCTACGCCCTGATCACACCCGATCGCACGAGGGTGCACCTCTCCTCCGCCGGCCACCTGCCACCGCTGCTGGCTGTCCCCGGCCGTCCCACCGCGCTCGTCAACCTGACGGTGGACCGGCCACTCGGTGTGGGCAGACCATCAGCCACTCGCCGCAACACCGTGCTGGACCTACCACCGGGCGCGGCGCTCATCTTCTACACCGACGGACTGATCGAACGCCGCACCGAACTGATCGACACCGGCATCGAGCGCCTCGCCGACGCCGTGCGGTCCGGGCCAGCCGAGGCGTTGTGCGACCACATCATGGCCACAACCGCAGAGGAGCACCCCAACGACGACATCGCCCTCCTGGTCATCCGGCGCCAGCCACCGCCGGATTGAGCCGCTCGGGCAACCGTCGGCCACCTCCGCAGGGTCACGATGCCCTGATCAGGTGCGCTACTGCGTAAGGGCTGCCGTCGGGCTACCGGGGCAACTGGTGGCCGGTCCGATCAGCACGCAGCGAGCGCAGCGCCTCCACCACGGCGTCGGGTGCCCGCAACGGCACGAAATGGTCGGCGCCGGGTATCCGCACAAGGCGGCACCCGGGAATGCGTCGCGCGGCCTCGACGCAGGCCGGGACGAACGACTGGCGCTCGAGATCGCCGAGCAGCAGCACGCAGGGGGTGGCCACACTTTCCAGCCGGGACCACGCGTCGCCGTCATCAGTGAAGGCGTCGCCCCAGTTGAGCCAGAACCGAACCGCCGAGCGCAGCAGATCGACGACGAGCGGATCTCGGCCGGCGCGGGCCCATCGGGCGATGCCCTGTTCGAGGAAGATCTCCGGGTCGGAGCTGTCCGGCTCGTCGTCGGGATCGTGGGCGGGCGGGGCGCCAGAGATGCCGGGGCAGGCCAGCACCATCCCGCGGACCCGATCCGGCTCGGCGAGGGCGAGGTCGAGCGCGGTGCCGCCGCCCATGCTGCAACCGACGAACAACGCCGGCCCGACCTCGAGCCGATCGAGCACCCGACGCAGGTCGTCCAGCCGGGAGAACCGCCCGGCCGGCGGTGCTGAGCGCGCGAAGCCCCGCACGTCGTACCGGATCAGCCGGTGCTGCCCGGCGAGCCGCTCCCACACCGGGTCCCAGATGCGAGAGTCGCCAACGCCCGGATGCAGCAGCACGACGGGCGGAAGGCCACCCCCGGTGTCCTGGGCCCACACGGACCCGTCACCCACGTTGATGAACTGATCCACGGCTCCGAGCCTTCCACAGTCGAGTGACGCACAGTTCAGCAGGCGGTTCGAGCGTGGATGACCAAATTCTGTGGTCGCGCCGGACTCCTACCGGGACGACCACCAGGTCGAGGTGCCGGTGACGGCGAACCCCAAGGACTCGTACAGCGGCTGGCCCAGTCGGGAGGCGGTCAGCGTGACCAGCAGCTCCGCCATCGGAGCCAGGGATCCCAGCATGACCGCCCGCCCGACACCACGGGACCGGAACTCCGGTGCGGTTCCGACCCAGTAGTGACTGCCGAGCCCACCGTGCACGACCGTGACGCACACCCCGGCGATCTCGCCATCCAGGCTGGCGACGAACACGTCCACACCTGGTTGGCGGATCAACGCCGTCGGGAACATCTCGCCGGCTCGGTGGGGCACGAACCTGTCCAGCTCGAAAGCGGCGATCACGGTACGCTCCGCGGCTCGCAGGTCCTCCTCGCTTCGCAGCCGGATGACCGCCATCGCCGGCTCGGCCACGACGCCGGGCTGGCGCAGCATGACCGGCATCTGCCAGGAACGCATGTCGAGGTGGCGCAGATCCGTCGAGCTGAACGGGTCCTCGGCGTCCACCGGCCCGGTCGCCCGGGCCGCCAGTTCGGTGATCTCGGCCAGTTCCTCACGACGGAGGTCGGGCTCCTGGATCAGGATGCGCAGGCCCGCGCGCCCGTCGCCGACGACGGCGAGGAAGCCCCGCCGACGGAGCACCTCGTGGCCGCGGACCCGCCCGGTGGTGGCCCAGAAGGCAGCGGAGTTACGGGCCTGGCGCAGTGGCGCGTCGGAGGCGGACAGGGACCGGGCGCGTTCGTTCGCTTCTGTCGTCATGGCGGTAGTTGTCCCTTCGAAGGGGTCTCGACTCGGCGCGTGACACGGCGGGGCTAGGCAAAACTGAGGCCGCCGGCCCGGACGCGTTTGAGTTCGGAGAAGGCCCCGCAGGAGGCGAGCTGACGGGCACCGTCGAAGACGCGCAGGGCCTCTTCCCCGCGCGGGATCGAGGTCAGTACGGGGCCGAAGAACGCCACGTCGTCGACCACGATCGTCGGGGTGCCGAGGTCCTCGCCCACGAGTTGCTGTGCGCGGGCGGTGCTCGCCCGCATCCGCGGGTCGATGTCGCTGCGATGGGCGGCCCCGGCCAGGTCGGCGGGAAGGCCCGCCTCGGCAAGAGCCGCGGGGACGACGGCGTCGAAATCCTTGTCGCCCTCGTCGTGGATCCGGCGGCCGAGCGCCGCGTACAGACTCGCGAGGGCGGTCGGGCCGTGTTCGGCGGACACCGCCGTGCACACCCGCGCCGGCCCCCATGCCCGGTCGTTGAATTCGCGGTACCAGGGCTCCAGATCGCGATGCTCGTTGATCACCGCGAGGCTCATCACCTCGAACCGCAGATCGATCGGACGCATCCGTGCCACCTCCACCAGCCAGCGCGAGGTGATCCAGGCGAACGGACAGGACGGGTCCACGTACGCCGTGACCGTCGACGCACGGTCAGAATTATCTTCCATGGAAGGTAAGTTACCTTCCATGGAAGGTAGGATGCAACAGTGGATGACGACCGCATCACCCAGATCGTTGGTCAATGGCGACGCGAGCGACCAGACCTCGACCCCAGCCCGCTGCTGATCATCGGTCGGATCCAGCAGCTGGCCGTAGCACTCGACGCAGCCCTGCGGCCGCCGTTCGCCGCTGCGGACCTCGGCAACGGTGAGTTCGACGTGCTCGCGGCGCTGCGTCGCGAGGGTGATCCGTACGCGCTCACGGCCGGGCAGCTGAGCCAACGGATGCTCGTCACCACCGGTGCGGTGACCAAGCGGGTGGACCGGTTGATCGCCCGAGGGCTCGTGTCACGCTCGGTGTTCGAATCCGACGCGCGCGGCAGGGTGGTGGCGTTGACCCCGGCCGGGATGACGTTGATCGACCAGCTGATCGAGGAGCATCTGGCCAATGAGGCGCGCATCCTGCGTGGTCTCACCGACAGCGACCGCGCAGCGCTCGAGCGCCTACTGGCGACGCTGACCCGCGCCGTGGGTGCCTGAGTGCGAGCCCTCACTCGTTCCAGGGTCGGTGGGCGACGGTGAGGATGTGAGTCGTCGGCCAGTCGAGGGGCTGCCCATCGAGGTCGGCGAGAGAGGCGACCGGCGCGATCCGGTTGTCGATCACCCAGTCGTTGCGGACGGCGGTGGAGGCAGGACCGATCTCGAGGCCCGCTTCGGTCAGCAGTGTCGTCCACTCGGCGAAACTGAGGCCACAGAACTGTTCCTTCGTCTCGGAGAGCCAGTTGTCGGTGTAGTCCTTGCGGGTCAGGTAGTCCATCGCGGAGCCCAGCTCAAGCCGCACCGAGCCGTCGGGCAGCGCCTCGTAGTCGAAGGGGAACGCGAAGTCGACAGCGAACTGATCCAGCCGTGCCCGCGTCGACAGTCCGCCGACATACCGCCTGACCTCGGCGGAGTCGAGGCTGGCGAGGTCCCGGTGCGGCGATGCCGGGTTGTCGCCGTCATCCGCCACGAGTCGCAGGATCACCGGACGGTGGGGATCGTCCGGACCACACACGTCGCTGTTGATCCAGACGCCACCGGGCACGGTGTGGTCGTGGATGCGGCGGGCGAACTGCAACAGTGACTCCCGCTGCCGCCCGTACGACCAGATCTCATGGGTCAGCGCGAAGGTGAGGGTGGTGTCCACCGACCGGTCCTTGAAGACCGCGCCACCGAGGACGTTCCGGTGGAAGAAGTACACGTTGGCGTTGCGGAACACGCCCTGCGCCTTCTTGTGCAGGCACTCCTGAAAGAGGTGTCGGGCGACCTCGACGCCGATGAGGTCACTCTCGTGCAGGCCGGCCTCCCGGTCGGCCAACTCCAGGATCGCCCCGGCGCCACAGCCGATATCCACGATCCGACCGGGTTGCACGTACTGCCGGACGGCGTCCCACTTGCGCTCGGCGGCGCCGGCGAAGGCCTCTACGTAGGTCCGGTAGTCGCGGGTGACGGTAAGGCCACCCTCGTCGCCGACGAGAGGGTCGTTGACCACCATGCGGATCTCGTCGACCAGACGGTAGCGCTCGAAGACGTCGATCGTCGCCGGGTGCGTCAGCTTGCGCCACGTGTCGTCGCCAGCGGCCAGGCGCAGCAGGACATCCCAGGGCCGTTCGGGCGTGGTACGCAGCTCCGGGTCGGCCTCGACCTGCGCGATGGTGAAACCGAGCCGCTCGTACAGCTTGGCGACCTGCGGCGTCGAGCATGCCACCAGGGTGTCGGCAGGAGTGAGTTCGAGTCCGGTGGCTACCGCGATGTTCTTGAGGGTCACCTCGGCGAAGGCATCGGTGTACGCGGTGTCGAAGATCGGCACGACCACCGACCGCAGCCCGCTCAGCACGCTGAATCGCTCGATCGCGGCCTCCCGCCGGTGGTACGGGACCGGATTGCGCTTGGTGTTCTCGTGGTTGGCGGAGGTCACCGCCCAGACGATCGTGACAGCGCCGTCCTCGGCGAGCCGCCGCAGGTAGTCAGCCTGGAAGCAGGTCAGCAGGTGATGGCGCCCCGGGAAGAGCACGAAGCGGGTGGACGGGCCAGCCATGGTCACCCCACGTTGTCCGGGCCGATGTGCGGCCCGCGATCATAACGGGAGGCTTGTTGCGGTCATCCGACCGGGACGGCGACGACGCCCTTCCGGAGCTGCGACCGACGTGGCGAGGGTCGGCGCCTCAGCACGAGCCGTTGACCTGGCTGGCCGATCCGGTGTACAGGTACGCGTCGGGGACCCAGGTGCCGTCGGTCAGCTTGTTCCACAGGGTGCTGGCGCCCCAGCGGCCGGTCAGACTGGTGCCGTTCGACGAGCAGGCGATGCTCGCTGTGGCACCGTCCGCGAGCGAGCCGACGACGCCGTACCCGGTGCCCGGCCCGGACCGCCGGCTGATCGACGTGCCGCCGTTGCTGTCGACGATTCCCTGGGTGAAGCCGAGTGCGCCGTAGTTGTAGAGCGCCCCGCCGACGTAGACGCGTTTCGAGCCGTGCAGCGCGGAGCCCTCGTAGGCCGTGCTGCCCTCCCGCGGCACCCACTTGCCCAGGTTGTGGGTCGCGATCGCCACGTACGCGCTGTTCTGCCGGAGCCCCAGGTGCACGTGCCGGCTGCTGGCAGAGCCGCCGCAGGTGATGTCGGTGCCGGTGTCGCCGAGGTAGGTGCCCGCCGAGACGGACGCGCCGTCGACGTTGATGTTGTTCCAGAGGTGGTAGTAGTCCGTGGCGTACCCCCGGTCGTGGATCACCCGGATCCAGCCCTTGCACATCGTGTACGCGGTGCCGGCGCGCACGGCCAGCACCCGCTGGTCACCGCCTTGGAGATCGATCGAGCTGAACGGTCGCGGGGAGCCCGACCAGCCGTGCGGGCCACCTCGCAGGGTCCAGGACTGGCCGACGGTGAACGGCAGGCGCATGCCGGTGCGGAAGTCTCCGTTGGCGGCCAGGGTGCCGGGGGCCGTGAGAGCGGCCATTTCCTGTCGGGGGACGACGGAGGCGGGCGCGGCCGCGGTCAGTTCGGCGAAGGTGGCCTCCCCCTCGAAGGCGACCTGCCAGTCGCCGCGCTGGTGGCGGGCGACGAAGATCCAGCCGGACGGGTAGAGCCCCTCCTCCTGCGGAGCGACGAGCACCGCGGTGCCGAATGCCCAGGCCCGGCCGTCCCGGCGGGTGACTGTCACCCGGGTGTCCGCCGGACCGGCGGCGCGGGCTCCCTGGCCCGCCGCGACCGCGGCCTCCTCGAGCAGCCTGTGCTGCACGGCGATCGTGACGTCATTGGCCGGCGCGGCGTGGGCGCCGCTCGGCACGGTGCTGATCATGGTGGCAACGAGCAGCATCGCCGTGGCGGTACCGAGCCAGCGTTGAGTAATGATCATGTCCTCTCCAGAGGGGGTTGAGAGGCTGATGTATACCGCAGGACGCTATACCGCAGATCGATCTTTGTCTATGAGTGGGAGGGCGCGCTAGCCGGCGGTGGCCTCACGCTGGATCTGCGCGAACTGGGCGGCCATCGCGGCTGCCAGGGCCTGCGCGGCGGACAGCGGGCGAACCATCACGGTGAACTCGTCGATCAGGCCGTTTTCGTCCAGGTGCAGGAAGTCGCAACCTTCGACGGCGACGTCGCCGATCCGCGCCTCGAACACCAGCGCGTGATCGCGATCGTCGTCACCGCTCAGCTCACGGACGTACCGGAAATCCTCGAACACCCGCAGCACGCCCCGCAGGATCGCCGCGGTGATTGCCTTGCCCGGATACGGCTTGAACGCCACCGGGCTGCGAAAAACCACATCGTCGGCCAGGGCCGCCGTGATGGCATCGGGATCGCGTGCCTCAACCGCCGCGCGAAAGTCGATCACCACGCCAGCGTACGGGGTTTTCCCGGCCGCCGGTCACCCCAGTTCTCGTCGAGCCGGCACCCGTTGGAGCGGCCACGATCCGTGGAGCCAGCAGGCTGCCTCGACCAATCCGGTCATATTTGGTGGACGACCTGAACCGGCTGTGCCAGCCTGACCGGAGGTTGCCACCACGGGGCCCGGTGCCATGACGGATCGAACCGACCGACGGGAGCACGGCGATGCGAGGACTCGAAACCTTCCCGCCCATCCGGACGCGAGCTTTCGAGGACCCGTCAGCCCATGCAGACCATCAACCTTGGCATCGTCGCCCACGTCGACGCCGGTAAGACCAGTCTGACCGAACGCCTGCTGCACGCCACCGGTGTCACCGACCGGCTCGGCAGTGTCGACGCGGGCACCACGCAGACCGACACCGGCGAGATCGAGCGCCGCAGGGGCATCACCATCCGCAGTGCCGTCGCCGCGTTCGGATTACCCGACCGCCAGGTCAACCTGCTCGACACCCCCGGGCACAGCGACTTCGTGGCCGAGGTCGAACGCGCGCTGGGGGTGCTCGACGCGGCGATCCTGGTGCTGTCGGCCGTCGAGGGGGTGCAACCGCACAGCCGGCGGATCATGCGAATCCTCCGGTCACTCCGGCTACCCACGCTGATCTTCGTCAACAAGATCGACCGGAGGGGTGCCCGCACCGACGAGCTGGTCGCGGACGTACGACGGCTGCTCACCCCGGCCGTCGCCCCGCTGGGCACGGTCCGCGGGCCCGGCACCCCCGAGGCCGCCTTCCGGCTCGACGATCCGCGGTACGACCGCAGCGCCGCCCACCGGCTCGCCGAGGCCCTCGCCGAGCACGACGACGATCTGCTGGCCACCCTCGTGGACGACCTGCCACCCGACCCCGATCGGATCGACAAGTCGCTTCGGGTCCAGGTAGCGGCCGGGCAGGTCCACCCCCTGCTGTTCGGCTCGGCGCTGTCCGGAGCCGGCGTACCGGAACTGCTGGACGCCATCGCGGCCCTGCTTCCGGCGTCGCCACCGGCGGAGCCCGAGCCGCGGGCCCGGGTCTTCGCCATCGAACGCGACCCCGCCGGCGAGCGGGTGGCGTACCTGCGGTCGTACGCCGGGGAGCTTCGGGCCCGCCAGCGGGTCATCGCGTACCGCCGGGAGCCGGACGGCCAGATCACCGCGACCCGCGCCCGGATCACCCGGCTCGACGTGATCGGCGCGCCCACCGACCAGGCCGAGCCGACCGGCCGGGACGACCTGCCGGCCGCGCTGACCGCCGGGTACATCGCCCGGGTCACCGGCCTGACCGGGGTACGCCTCGGCGACCAGCTCGGCAGCTCGGCCGGCCTCGACGGGCGGTCGTACTTTCCGGCACCGACCATGGAGGCGGTGGTGCGGCCCCGTGACCCGGCCCGGACGCTGGCGCTGCACGCCGCGTTGCTGGACATCGCGGACACCGACCCGTTCATCCGGACCCGGGTGGCCCCGGATGGCGGCACGAGCGTGCTGCTCTACGGCGAGGTGCAGCGCGAGGTGCTGGCCGCCACGCTGGCCGAGGCGTACGGGATCGAGGCCGATTTCGGGACGGGCCGCCTCATGCACGTCGAGCGGCCAACCGGCACCGGCTCGGCGGTGGAGATCATCGGGCACGGTTTCTTCGGCACCGTCGGGTTCCGGGTCGAGCCCGGCTCCGCGGTGGACTACCGGCTGGAGGTCGAGCTCGGCTCGCTGCCGCTGTCGTTCCACAAGGCCATCGAGGAGGCCACCCGGGCCGCCCTCGACCAGGGTTGTCACGGCTGGCCGGTCACCGACATCCGGGTAACCCTCACGCACAGCGGCTACTGGTCGCCGATCACCACTGCCGGGCACTTCCGGGACCTGGCGCCGTACGTCCTCATGCAGGCGCTCGCCGAGGCCGGCACCCGGGTCTACGAGCCGTGCCGGCGGTTCGAGGCGGAGGTACCGGCCGACCGGCTCGGCGCTGTCACGTCGTACCTGGGCCGGCTCGGCGCCCGCATCGACGGCACCGACGAGATTGCCGCCGGCTGGCGGATCGGCGGGGTGCTGCCGGCGCGGCTCGAACCGGAGGCGCAGCGGCGGCTGCCTGACCTGTCCAGCGGGGAAGGGCTGTGGTCGTCGGTGCCCGGCGGCGACCGCCTGGTGTCCGGTGACCCGCCGCACCGACCCCGCACCGACGGCAACCCGTTCGACCGGGTGGAGTACCTGCGGTTCCTCGCCCAGCCGAGGAACCGAAACTGAAAGGGCCCGCGCGAGATGCGCGGACCCTTTCAGAATGCGATCAGCGCCAGCCGCGTGGGCCGAGCACCGGCTTCCAGTTGACCGCCGCGTTCGGGTCACCGCTGCCGTCGTAGCCTGCCCGCAGCGGGTACGCGTACACCGGACGTTCCGTCGTGGTCACGCCACCGCTCACCTTGCTGGCCAGCACCGACGTCGGCGCCTGACCCCGCTCAGTCCAGGCGCGGATCGCGCCGAGCCAGTCGACCCGGTCGGCGCCGGGACCGCCGGAGCAGTGGTAGACGCCGGGCAGCAGGAACAACCGGGCGAACTGCTGTGCGCGGCCCAGCGAGCCATACCGCTTCACCACGTCCTCGTAGTACTGGATCGTGCCGAACGGGGTGATCAGCGGGTCAGCCAGACCGTGGTAGAGCATCAGCTTGCCGCCCGCCCTGCGGAAGGCGTCGAGATCGGTGGTGTCGGCGTTGTAGACCTTCGCCATCCTGTCGAGCTCTGCCGCGTCCCGGCTCGGGTCGAAGTCCCAGAGCGAGTAGCTTGCCCCCGGGTCGGTCGGGAAGGCCAGGTAGCGCAGGACCTGTTCGGCGAACGCACCGCCACCGCTCAGACCGGTCGGCGACGTGCTGATGTCGGAACCGACCCAGCCGCCCTCGGAACCCAACGGCAGCCCGCCCGGATACAGCGCGCGACCACGGTTGTCGCGCGGGCTGTCGTACCACTTCTTCACCACCGCGACCTGCGCGGCGCTGAGGCAACCTGCTGCGGCTGCCCCCTGCGGGCAGAGCTGCGTCGCCGGGTCGAACCGGCAGGCGCGTGGGTCGTCCACGACACCGTCCTTCACGACACCGTCGCAGGCGGCCTGCACGCCCTGGTTGACGACCGCCGCGGCGGCGGCGTCGACGATCTGGTTGCGGTCGGCGTCCCGGTTCTGCTGCTCGCGCACGCCCTGCGAGAGCGGGGCGAGGTAGTTCTGCCGGTTGGCCGGTGCGCCGGCGACGATGCCGTCGAAGTCACCGGGCCAGCGCTGCGCCTCGATCAGCGCCTGCCGACCACCGGTCGAACAACCCACGAAATAGGAGTACGCGGGGGCATGGCGGGTCATTCCCTTGAGGAGCGTCTTGGCCGCGAGCGCGGTCAGGTGCTCGGAGAGGTAGCCCCAGGTGTTCTGCGCGGCCTTGTTGTTGAGTCCGAACGAGGCGTCCGAGCCGCTGCCGACGTGGCCGGTGTCGTCGGAGGCGACCGCGTAGCCGAGGTCGACGTTGCCGTTGCCGGAGGTGCCGGCCGTCGGGATGCTGCCGCAGAAGCCGCCGCCGCCCAGCTGGACGTAGCGGCGGTTCCAGTCGGTAGGCACCTGCAGACGCAGCTGGATCACCGAGGTGCTGCCGTCGTCGGCACCGACCGTGATTGCGGCCCGGACGTCGCAGTAGGCCGTGGCCGCCGCCGTGGCGCCGGTCGTGGCGGAGCTGACCGTCGTCGGGTAGCCGACGGCGCGGCTGAGCTTCCCGGCGGCGGCGGTCGTGGAGCAGTCGAGTCGCGGCTTGGCGTGTGCGATGCCGGGCGCCGCGGCGACGGTGAGACCGGCGGCGACGACCACGGCGGAGAGGAGACGTAACCTGTGGAGCACATTGGCCTCCGATGTTTCGCTAGGCGGAACGCGGCAATATCGTCACGGCCTGGGAGTGACGCTAGAGCTGGGCGAATGACCTGTCAACATCCACGCCTGTCGTTCCGCTGGGCGGAACCTACCCGAGCACGTCGCGCTCCCGCAGGGCCGCCATCTCCTCCGCCGACAGGCCCAGCTCGTCGCCGAGCACCGCGTCCGTGTCGGCACCCAGCGCGCGGCCGGTGAACCGGATCCGGCCCGGTGTTCGACTCATCCGCCACAGCACGTTCTGCATCCGGACCGGCCCCAGATCCGGATCGTCCACGGTGGTCACCAGATCCAGTGCTCGCACCTGCGGGTCGTCGAGCAACTCGCTCGGCTTGTAGACCGGCGCCACCGCCGCCCCCGCCTCCTCGAACGCGCGCAGCACCTCGTCGCGGGTCCGCGCCCCGATCCACTCCCCCACGTAGCCGTCGAGCAGGTCGGCGTGCTGCGCCCGCTGGCGACCGGTGGCGAACCACGGCTCGTCGATCACCTCCGGGTGGCCGACCAGCGTCAGCACCCGCCGAGCGATACTGTCGGCGCTCGTGGAAATGGCCACCCACTGCCCGTCAGCCGTCCGGTAGGTGTTGCGCGGCGCATTGTTGAGTGACCGGTTGCCGGTGCGCTGCTGATCGATGCCGAGCTGGTCGGCGTAGATCACGCCGGGCCCGACAGCCGTCATGATGGGGCTGAGCAGGTCGAGGTCGATCTCCTGACCCTGGCCGTCCTTCTCCCGCTGGAACAGCGCCATTGAGACCGCCGCCGCACCCGCCATCCCGGCGATCGAGTCGGCCAGACCGAACGCCGGCAACGTCGGAGGGCCGTTCGGGTCGCCGGTCAGGTGAGCGAAGCCGCTCATCGACTCGACGAGCGTGCCGAAGGCCGGCCGCGCCGCGTACGGGCCGGACTGACCGAAGCCGGTGACCCGCAGCAGGATCAGCCGCGGATTGTCCGCGGAGAGCACGTCGTAGCCGAGGCCCCAGCGCTCCAGCGTGCCGGGCCGGAAGTTCTCGATCACGACGTCGGCGGTGGCGGCGAGCTTGCGGAAGATCTCCGCCCCGGCCGGGTCACCGAGATAGAGCCCGACCGTCCGTTTGTTGCGGGCGACCATCTTCCACCACAGCGGCTGGTCGTCCTTGGCCAACCCATGCCCGCGCATGCCGTCCCCGCGGCCAGGGTGCTCGATCTTGATGACCTCGGCGCCGAAATCGCCGAGCATCTGCGCCACCAGCGGGCCGGCCAGGATGGTCGACAGGTCGAGCACCCGCAGGCCGGCCAGCGGTCCGTCGTTCACACTGGACATGCTCACCCCTGGTACGGACGGTGCACGTAGCGGCCGCCGGGGGTGCCGACGATGTTGCCGGCGTCCAGCACGCGCTGCCCCCGGACCCAGGTGTCGGTGACACGGGCACCGAGTTCGAAGCCCTCGAACGGCGTGTACTCCTGGGTCGACTCGGAGTCCGCGGCGTGCACGGTCCAGGTGGTGTTCTCCACGAGGCACAGGTCGGCGTCGAAGCCCACCCCGATGGTGCCCTTGCCCGGCAGTCCGTAGCGGCGGGCCGGATTCCAGGCGGCCAACTGCGCGATCCGCTGGTGCGACAGGCCGCGCTTGCGCCCCTCCGAGACCAGGCCGGGCAGCAGGTATTCCGCCCCGCCGAAGCCCGACTTCGCGGCGAAGATGTCCTCGCGCGGGTCACCGAACTTCGTCTCGTCCTTGCAGCACGCGTGGTCACTGACCACCCAGTCGACGCTGCCGTCGAGCACGTACTCCCAGAGCGCCTCCACGTCCTCCTGCGGGCGCAGCGGGGGGTTCACCTTGCCACCCAGGCCGTGTGCGCTGTCCACACTGGCCAGCAGGTGCCCGAGGGTGACCTCGCGGCGGAAGTCGACATGCGGAAACGTCCTGGCCATCAACATCGCCGCCCGCAGGGCCTTGCGCGAGGAGAGGTGCAGCAGGTTGATGTTGGGCAGCCCGGTCTCGTCGGCCAGGAACGCCGCGATCGTCACCGCGAGCCCTTCCGAGTGCGGCGGTCGTGACGCGCTGTAGGCGGCGAGGCCCTGCAACGACGGGTCCTGCTCGACCAGCTTCGTGTAGGCCGTCATGATCTCGGCTGTCTCGCAGTGCAGCGACAGCGACACGTGCGGTGCCGCGTCGGTCAGCTTCTCCCGGGCCGCCTGCACGCCGCGCATCACGAACTCGAAGTGAGCGAGGTCGTAGCGCTCGTTCGGCGGGATCATCAGGAACGAACTCTGGTCGCTGGACCGCCCGTGCAGCCCGTGGCTGCCGTAGAACATGAAGATCTTGAAGGAGGTGACGCCGAAGTTCTCGATGATCGAGGGGATCTCGTCGATGTGCTCCCTCATCATCGGCGCGAGGTGGAATCCGTAGTCGATGAACGAGCGTCCTTCGGAGGCGGCCAGCACGTGCGGGAAGAACTCCGCGTAGGAGCCACCCCGGTTGAGGTAGTACTGCCCCGTACGCATGTAGGTCAGTCCGGTCGTCACACCGCCCTGGGCGCTGGCGCGGCTCTCGGTGGCGGTGTCCTCGGCCAGCGAGTTGTAGATGCCCCAGTGCTGGTGCGCGTCGACCGCGCCCGGGTACGCGAGCCGGCCGCGCCCGTCCACGACGGTCTGCGCCTCGTCGGCCGGGATGTCGGCCTCCATCCGCACCACCTTGCCGCCGGCAATGCCGATGTCCAGCCGGTCGCCGTCGGGCGAGCCGGCGTCGGGCCGGACCACGGTCACGTTCTTGATCAGGGTTTCCAGCAGTTTCATGCGTTTCCTCCCGTGGTTCGAGCGACGTGGTTCGCCGCGAGGTAGGCGAGGCCGAGGGCGGGCAGGAGGCCGTTGCCGGCCAGGTAACCGGCGGCGCCATGGCCGGAGATGCCGGCCGCGGCACCGCCCGAGGCGTAGAGGCCGGGGATCGGCGCGCCACCCGGGCGCAGCACCCGGGCATGCTCGTCGACCAGCAGGCCGCCCTGGGTGTGAAAGAGCGCCGGCACCACCCGGGCGGTGAGGTACGGCGGCTCCAGTGGTGCTTCGAAGAAGGTTCGGCCGAAGCGGTCGGCCCGCTCGCCGCGAGCCACCGCCGCCGTCTCGGCGAGTTCCGCGACCACGGCCTCGGCCGGCAGCCCGGTGACCGAGGACAGCGCGGCCTCGTCGGCCGCGTCCAGCAGTGCGCCCGACTCCACGCTCTGCCGAAAGTCGGTGAACGCGAGGCAGGCGTCGTGGATCCGGCGGTCCAGCACCAGCCAACCGAACGCGTCCGGGCGGGCCGCGAGCGCGGCGGCGTACTCGGAATAGCCGGTCGTCTCGTCACCGAACCGCCGTCCGGTGGTGTCCAGCAGGACACCGCCGTGCATCACTGTCGCCCAGCCGACCAGCGTCGCGGAGCGGGCCGAAAGAGCGGCATGCCCCTGGTACGCGTCGAGGAAGGCGCTCTGCGCGCCGAGCTCGGTGCCGATCCGCAGCGCATCGCCGCGGGACATCTCACTGCCGTGGTAGACCGCCGTCGCGATCTCCGGCAGGTGCTCGCCGACCATGGCCCGGTCGGCGCCGTAGCCGTTGGTGGCCAGCAGCACCGCCCCGGTCGGGATCTCCTCACGTGTGCCGTCCGGTCGCTCGACCACGGCGGCTCGAACCACGCCGGAGTCGACGACCACGTCGACCAGTCGGGCCGGGACCAGCATGTCGATACCGGCCCTGCCCAGCCGCTGGACGAGATGGTCGAGCAGCACGGTGCCGTGCCGGCCCTCGACCGTGTGGCAGCGGTCGACCGAGTGGCCCGGGTAGTGGAAGTCGGTCACCAGCGACAGCTCCAGCCCGACGCTGTCAGCCAGCCACTCGACCAGCTCGGCGCTCACCGCGCCGAGCGCACGGGCGAGCCTCTGGTCGCCCTGTCCCTTGGTCTTGCGCGCGACGTCCGCCGCGAACAGCTCGGCCGAGTCGTCGATGCCGGCGGCCCGCTGCCACCGCGAGCCGGCGCCCGGGATCATCGCGGTCGACATCGAGGTGTTGTTGCCCCGGCGGAAGTGCTCGCTGGCCTCGACCACCAGCACGTCGAGGCCGAGCTGGGCGGCGCGCAGGGCGGCGACGAGCCCTCCCCCGGCGCCGGCGACCACGAGGTCCGGCCCGGTCACGCGCCCACCTCCCCAGCACCGATCAGCCGCAGCGCCAGGGCGGTCGGGTCGACCACCCGAGCTGGCAGGCTGACGCCGGTCGGCAGGTCGACGGCCGAGCAGCCGTTGATCACCGAACGCGCACCGCCCGCGGCGAGCGTGCCGACGGCACCGCCAAGCGTGCTGGCCCAGCGGGAGGTGTCGGCGATCGCGTGCACGTCGAGGTCGAGCACCTCGACGCCGAGCAGGTCGGCCGACCACCCGTACGCCCCGGCCCGGGCGGTGATCTCGTCGGCGATCGCCTTGTTGCGGGCCACCGCCGCGCACCTGCGCCCGCTCAGCACGGCCCAGCCGAGGCTGAGACGGAGCAGCCCGAATACCGGCACCGGCAGGGTGCCGGCGAGGTCCGCGACACCGGGGTCGAGGACGCAGTCCGGCAGCAG
Organism: Micromonospora sp. M61; assembly: GCF_018070245.1. NCBI lineage: Bacteria > Bacillati > Actinomycetota > Actinomycetes > Micromonosporales > Micromonosporaceae > Micromonospora > Micromonospora sp. M61. The sequence goes on from NZ_JAGPYA010000015.1 coordinate 53,370, forward strand.
CGCGTCGAAGCCGGCCGGCGCGCCGCGCAGCGCCGCGGTGACCAGCACCTCGCTCTCCCGCACCTGCTCGTCGGTGTCCAGGGCGCGCGGTGCGTCCGCTCCGATGTCGTGCAGCACGACGTCGACGCCCGGCGGCGACAGCGCCGCGTAGCGCGCCTGCCGGCGGGCCAGTTCCTCGGCGTCGACATGGATCGGGGTCACGGCGTAGATCCGCACGGTCTCTCTCCTAGATCTCGGCGAGCCGGCGCAGGTCGGGCCCGACGTCGGTGGTGGCAGCCAGGCCAGCGGCGATTTCGTGCACGGCTCGGACGGTGTCGGGGTCGAGCAGGCGTCCGAGCAGCGCGAGCACGTCACCCTCGGTCATCGGGTGGTAGGCCGCGTCGCCGACCGGGTTGGGCACCTCAATCACCCTGGGTGCTCCGCCGAGGGTGCGGACGGTGACGCGGGCCGCACGTTCGTCGGGCAGTCGGGCGTCGAGGTCCGGAGCCACCCGCAGCACCACCTTGGCGGCCAGCGCGCGTACCCGCGGGTCGTCACGCTGGTCGTCGGCGGAAACGGCGGGGTCGACGGTGCCGTGCACCAACGCGGCGGACACCACGAACGGCGTCGAGAACAGCGCGGCCAACCGGCTGTCCCAACTCGTCCGGCCGAGCCCGCCAGCCAGCGAGTGGGTCTCGACCAGGACCTCCTCGATGGAGTCGAGCGTCAGCCCGTCGGCTCGCATCAGCAGGGCCGCGTCGGCCGCCGGGTGGGTGAACGAGCAGGACGCGTGCCGCTTGAAATAGCCGAGCTGCACGTCCCACCGCGTGCCGAGCCCGTCGGTGAGCGGCGCGGGGTCGAACCGGCCGAGCACGTCGCCGAGCGACAACGAGGGGGTACCGGTGTTGCGGGCGACGCCGGCCGCGGCCATCCGTGCCGCCGCCAACCCGGACACGTTGGAGGCTCCCAGCCAGGCGTCGCGGACCGGGTTGCCGTCCAGGGCGCTGGCGAAGTGCCCGGCCACCGGCAGGCCGGCTCCCGCGTCGATCGCTGCGGCGACGCCCTCACCGGGCAGGCCGAGCAACCGCGCGCAGCCGGCCGCCGCACCCGCGACGCCCCAGCTGCCGTGCGGATGCGCGTCGGCGCGAAGGGTGGTGGCCCGGCCGAAACGCGCCGCCACCTCATAGGCCGCCAGCAGCGCCGACATCGTCTCCGGACCGGACGCGCCGAGGTCGGCGGCGAGCGCCAGCACCGCGGGCAGCCCGTGCGCCGCCGGATGACCCTTCGCGTACTTGTGACCCTCGTCGAGCTCAAGCCGCGCCATCGCGGTCGCGTTCAGCCAGGCTGCCGCCTCGACGGTGGTGGTCGCGCCTGCCCCGACCAGCGGCGCGGGCCCGGACCCGGGACGCCATGCGGCGACCAGGGCCCGCTGCTCGGCCTGCCGGGCGCCGACCACTGTCACCCCGAGCGAGTCGAGCAGCACGAGCCCGAGCCGGTCGCGGACGGTGTCCGGGACGTCCGACCAGCGGAGCGCGGCGGCCCAGGTGCCGAGCCGGGCCACCGCCTCCACTGTGGATTGCACGTCAGAGCCCCAGGTAGGCGGCTCGGACCCGGTCGTCGCGGGCGAGCTCCGGCCCCGGGCCTTCGAGGACCAGGCTGCCGCTCTCCAGCACGTACGCCCGGTCGGCCAGGTTGAGCGCGTGCGCGGCGTTCTGCTCGACCAGCAGCACCGAGACACCCCGGTCGCGGATCGCCTTGATCGCGTCGAGCACGGTCCAGGTCAGCTTCGGCGACAGGCCGGTGGACGGCTCGTCGAGCAGCAACAGCCGTGGACCGGCCATCAACGCCCTGCCGATCGCGAGCATCTGCTGCTGCCCGCCACTGAGCGTCTCGGCGGCCTGGGCGCGCCGCTCGGCGAGGATCGGGAACAGGTCGAAGACCTCGCGCAACGGCTCACCGAGCGGCTTGCGGCCACGGGTCCAGCCGCCCATCCGCAGGTTCTCCTCGACGCTGAGCGGCCCGAACAGCGCCCGCCCCTCCGGCACGTGCAGCAGGCCACGGGCGACCAGTTCGCTCGGGCGTACGCCATCGGCCCGTGCGCCGTTGAAAGTGATCGTGCCCGCGGTCGGTTTGACCAGCCCGGAAATGGTCTTGAGCGTGGTGGTCTTGCCGGCACCGTTGGCGCCGACGATCGCCACGATCTCGCCCTCCTCGACCCGCAGGTCGAGCTCGTGCAGGATCTGCAGGCCGTGGTAGCCGGCGCTGACCCCCTCAAGCGTGAGCATGCGGGTCCTCCCCGAGGTAGGCCTCGATGACCCGCGGGTCACGGGTCACCTCCTGTGGTGGGCCCGAGGTGAGCACCCGGCCCAGATCGAGCACGAGCACCGAGTCCGACAGCCGCATGACCGCAGCCATGATGTGTTCGACGAAGACGAGCGTCACGCCGTCCTCGGTGCGCAGCCGCTCCAGCAGCTCCATCACCGGTGCCCGCTCCGCGGGCACCAGGCCGGCCAGCACCTCGTCGAGCAACAGCACGCGGGGTTTGCTGGCCAACGCCCGGGCCAGTTCCAGCCGCTTGAGGGCCGCGGTGGGCAGGCCCTCGGTCGCCGAGTCGCGCCACCGGCCGAGGCCGACCCGATCGATCAGCTCGGCGGCGGCGGTCCGGGCCGTACGCTTGGCGGCGCCGCCGGCCAGCACCGCGATCGTGACGTTCTCCAGCACGGTCATCGAATAGAACGGCCGCATCAGCTGGAACGTCCGGGTCATGCCCGCCGCGGTCACCTTGTGCGGCGCGTGCCCGGTGATCTCCCTGCCGCCCAGATACACCCGGCCGGTGTCCGGCCGCAACGCACCCGCGATCAGGTTGAACACCGTGGTCTTGCCTGCGCCGTTGGCCCCGATGACGCCGAGGATGCTGCCCTCGGCGACCTCGAAGCTCACCTCGTCGACCGCCCGCAGGCCCTTGAACGACTTGGAGATTCCGTCGACCCGAAGCAGTGTCATCGCCGGGACCACCTTTGGCGGATCGTTCCGTATATGCCTTTCGGCAGGAGCAGCACGATGATGATCAACAGGGTGCCGTAGACGATCACGTCCAGGCCGCTGCGCCCCTGAAGGAACTCCAGCGCGGGCGGCGGGTTGCGCAGCACCGTCGCCGTCACGTCGTTGAGCGGGCCCATCACCACGGCGCCGATCACCGGCCCCCAGATGGTCGCCACCCCGCCGATCACGGCCGGCAGGATCGCCTGGATCGACACGCTCGACCCGAACGCCAGGTCCGGATCGATGAACAGGAAGTACTGCACGTAGAAGGCACCGGCGACAGAGGTGATCGCGGCGGACAGCGCCATCGTCACCAGCTTGTAGCGCATCACCGGGATGCCGACCGCTGAGGCCGCGTCCTCGTCGTCGCGGGCGGCCTTGGTGAACTGTCCGGCACGCGAGCGGACGAACTGCACGCTGATCACCAGTGCGGCGACGGTGAGCGCGAGCGCGATCCAGAAGTAGTTCGGCGAGGCCGGCTCGAACTGGATCCACCACCACGAACTGTCGGAACGAAGCGGCACGTGGTAGCCGACCGCGCGGTTGACGAAGTCGCTGTTTGTCGCCCAGAGCCGGAGCATCTCGGCGAACGCGAAGGTGGCCAGCGCGAAGTAGGCGCCGCGCAGCTTGTACCGCAGCGCCAGGAAACCGATCAGCGCGGCGAACGCCGCGGCCATCACCATGCCGGCGAGCATCCCGATCCACGGCGACACGCGGTGCTCGACCAGGAGCCAGGCGCTGGTGTACGCCCCGATTCCGAAGTAGGCCGCGTGCCCGAAGCTGAACATGCCGCCGAAGCCACTCATCATGTTCCAGCCGATGCTCATCAGGGCGAAGATGAGCACCCGCACCGCGACCGATGCCTGCGCCGACGGAAGGATCAGCGGCAGCGGCACCAGCAGCACGGCGAGTACCGCGATGGCCAGCAGGTGCTTGTTCCACGGCAGGCGAGGCAGTGGCCTGCTGGCCGCTGTCTCCGGTGCCGGCGTGTCGGTGGTGGTCGTCATGCCGACCTCCCGAAGAGTCCCTGCGGGCGCAGGAAGAGCACGAGGACGAAGACGATGAACACCGACAGCAGGGGCGACTGTCCCGGCAGGTAGATACCGCCGAGCTGCTCGGCCAACCCGATGACCAGACCGCCGACCAGCGCGCCGACGACGTTGCCCATGCCGCCCAGCACCACCACAACGAAGGCAACGATGTTGAACAGTGAACCGGTGGTGGGCTCGATGGTGACCAGCGGGGCGACGAGCGTGCCAGCGGCGCCGGCGCAGGCGGTGCCGAGCGCGAATGTCACCGCGTAGATGACCCGGGTGTCGATACCGACCAGCTGCGCGCCGGTGTCGTTGGCGGCCACCGCGCGGATCGCGGTGCCCAGCCGGGTGCGCTGCAGCAGCAGGTAGAGCAGTCCGGCCAGGACGAGTGCGCCGACGAAGGCGAGGATCCGGGACAGGTTGGCCACCGCTTCGAAGATCGGTACGCCGCGGTCGCCGGGCAGGGCCACCGAGCGCGGGTTCCCGCCGAAGAACAGCAGCAGCGCGTTCTCGATGATCAGCGAAATGCCCAGCGTGATCAGCAACTGGTTCTCCAGCGGCTTGCCCATCGCGCCGGCCAGGATGCCGCGTTGCACCAGCAGGCCGAGCACGAACATCGCTGGCACGCTGACGGCGAGCGCGAGATAGGGATGCAACCCGGCCTGGGTCAGCCCGAACGTCAGGAACAAGGCCAGTGCCAGGAAGCTGCCGTGGGCGAAGTTGACGATGTCGAGGACACCGAAGATCAGCGTGAGGCCCATCGCGATCAGGCCGTAGACGCCGCCGATCAGGACACCGGTGGCCATCGCCTGCACGACGACGACCCCGCTGCCGGAGCGGACGTACGCGAGCACGACCGCGAGCACGACCAACGCGGCGATCACCGCGATCCGCAGCCACGGCACGGTACGGGCGGGAGTCGGGCGAACCTCGTCGGGATCCAGGGTTGCCACGCCGCCGCTGCCGGCGGCGTGGCCCTGGTCGGCTGGCGTGGTCACTGGCTCTTGAAGGCGGGGTAGAGGGGCTTCTCCTCCGCCTTGTCGGCCGGGAACACCTGCTTGACCACGCCACCCTGGACCTGCATGAGGATCGGCGTGGCGTTCTCGTTCTCTCCGGTCGGGCCGAACTTGATCGGGCCGTTGCCGGCGATCAGGGTCGGCACCGAACCGCTGGCGATCGCGTCGCGCACCTTGGCCGGTTCGGCGCTGCCGGCCCGCTCCAGAGCGTCGGCGATCACCTTGACCGAGTCGTGTGCGAGCACCGCTCCGGTGCGGATCTGGTCGTTGTAACGCTCCTGGTAGAGCTTGGCCAGCGCCTGCGTGTCGGCGTTGGTCATGTCGGCGTGGTAGTTGGCGTCGAAGAAGCCCTCGGCTGCGGCGCCCGCCTCCTTCGGGAACTGCGGGAGGTCGAACGCACCGTTGGCGACCCCGTAGACCGCCTTCAGGGCCGGCGGCTTGACGGTGGCGACGGCCTTGGCCGCCAGCACGCCGTCGCGGTAGTAGCCGGCCACCATCAGCACGTCGGCGCCACTGGCCTTGACCTGGGTGACCTGGGTCGTCAGGTCGGAGACGTTGGCGGCGTCGTAGGCGAGCGCCGGGCCGACCTTGATGCCGGCCTTCTCCGCCTCGGCCTTGAAGGCGTCACGTACGGCGCTCCCGAACGGACCCTGCTCGTGCAGCACCGCCACCGTCTTGACCGGCTGGTTGGCCGCCTTGGCCACCTGGTCGAGGAACTGCGCGCCGGCGGTGCCGAGCACTGTGGAGCTGGGCTGCACCCGGAACGTGTACTTGTAGCCCTGGGAGAGAATCGAGTCCGCGCTGGACACGTCGATCACCAGCGGCACCTTGTTGCGTTCGGCCACCGTGGACACGTTCGCGGTGACCGCGCTCTGGTAGGTGCCGACCAGGCCGACCACGCCGTCCTGAATGAGGCGCTGTGCCTCGCTCTGGCCGACCTCCGGCTTGCCCTGGGTGTCAGCGCTCACCAGTTCCAGCTTCTTGCCGCCCTGCGACTTGATGCCACCGGCGTTGTTGATCGCCTCGACGGCCAGCTTGGCTCCGTTGTCCATCTGCTGCCCGTCAGCCGCGGCCGCTCCGCTCAGCGGGTGCAGGGAACCGATCTTTATGGTGCTGCCGGACTGGGCGCCGCCGCCGTTGGTCGTGCCGGCGGGCCCGGACCCGCCGCACGCGGCGAGGGCCAGCGGCAGGGTCAGGGCGAGGCTCAGGGTCCAGGTCTTCCTCATGTCAGCTCCTGGGGTGACCGTGTTCCGCCGCACGGAACATCGCATGGGGCATGATGCTGGCACTGCCCCTTCGCCTGGGTCAAGGGTTCACCGAATAATCTTCTTCAACCCTGGATAGCGCCTCATTGGGGGCTTGACCCCCGGGCCGGTCGGTGCTGCAATCGTGTTCCGCTGGCGGAAACACCCGCATTGGGAGATGAAGACTTGGCAGAGAGTCAGGGCACTGAGGCGGCGAGCCGCGTGGCCGACGTCCTTCTCCTGTTCACCGACGGGCCGGACTTCCTCGGGGTCACCGCGATAGCGCGCAGCCTCGACCTGTCCAAGGCCGTGGTGCACCGGATCCTGCAGACATTGGTCGAACGCCGGTTGCTGGTCAGCGACCCGGCGAGCCGTGGCTACCAGCTCGGCCCGGCGGCCGCCGCACTCGGCGCCCGCGCGCTGCGCGAATCGCAGCTGCGCACGGTCGCGATGCCGGTCCTGCGCGAGCTGCAACTGGCCACCGGCGAGACGGCGACCGTGTCGGCGCACGTGCACGGCGGCCGGGTCTACCTCGACCAGGTCGAGTCCACCCGGGAAATCAAGATGACGGTCGAGGTGGGCCGCCGTTTCCCCCTGTACGCCGGCAGCTCCAGCACCTGCATCCTGGCCTTCCTGCCCGACACCGAGCGGGAGTCCCTGCTCGCCACCGAACTGCCGTCGCTGACGAACCGCACAGTGACCGACCACGACCTGCTCCGCGCGCGGCTCACCGCGATCCGCAAGACCGGGGTGGCCAACTCCGACGGAGAACGCCAGGAGGGCGCGGGCTCGGTCGCCTCGCCCGTCTTCGGCATCGACGGCACCGTCGTCGGCGCCGTCTCGGTCTGCGGCCCGGCGCACCGGGTCGACGAGGCCGCCCGGGAACGGTTCGGTCCACTCGTGTGGGAGGCCGCCGACAGCATCTCGCGGGCGCTGGGCTGGTCCGGCGGGCTCCCCAAGTGACCCCGCGATCCTGGCTCTACGTGCCCGGCCACCGCGCCGACCGGGTCGCGAAGGCCCTCGCCGCCGGCGCCGACGCGGTGGTCGTCGACCTCGAGGACGCGGTGCCGCCGGATCAGAAGGAGACCGCCCGGGCAACCGCGCTGCGGCTGGCCTCCCAGGGCCCCCACGAGCGACCCCTGTGGGTACGCGTGAACGACCCGACCGGCCCGTGGGGCGAGGACGACATCGACGCGCTGGCCGGGTTGGAGCTGACCGGATTGCGGGTGCCCCGGTGCGAAGACCCGGCCGTGATCCGCGACGTCGCCACCCGGGCCGGGCTGCCACTGCAACTGCTCCTGGAAAGCGCTGCCGGGCTGGCCCGGGCGGCCGAGTTGGCCACCGCGCATCCACTGGTCGCCGGGCTCGGGCTGGGCGAGGCCGACCTGTCGGCCGACCTCCGGGTGACCGGCGACGACGGGCTGGCCTGGGCGCGCGGCTGGGTGGTGGTCGCGGCCCGCGCCGCAGGCCTCCCCTCACCCGTGCAGAGTGTCTACACCGACGTCGCCGACCTCGACGGCCTGCGCGTCAGCACCGAGCGGGCCAGGGCCAACGGCTTCGTCGGCCGGTCGGTGGTGCACCCCCGACAGATCCCGGTCGTGCACGAGGTCTTCACGCCGACAGCCGCCGAGGTGGCGGCCGCGCGGGCCGTCCTTGCCGCAGCGGCACGCGCACAGGAGGCCGGCGAGGTGGCCGTGCTCGACGCCGACGGCCGGTTCGTCGATCCCGCTGTGGTGCGCCGGGCCCGACTCGTTCACGACCTGACCGAACCGTCCGACCCACCATCCGGAGGAACGAGTTGACCACCGAGCCGCAGGCCCGCCCGGCACGCACGACCGACGACGCCCTACTCGCCGCGGTGACCGCGGGGGTACGGCTCGTCGAGCTGGGGCACCCGCATTTCACGGGCATGCCGTGCTCGCCGAACCATCCCGGTTTCCGAATGAGCCTGATCCGCCGCCACGGCGACATGGTCCGCCCGGACGGTGGCTCGGCGGCCAACGAGATGATCGTGACCGGGGGGCACGTGGGCACCCACGTCGACGCGCTCTCGCACGTCAGCCACGACGGCAGGCTGCACGGCGGCGTGGACGCCGCGGCGGCGCAGACCGGTGGCCGGTTCAGCGCGCTCGGCGCCGAGCACACGCCCGCGCTGCTCACCCGGGGTGTGCTCCTCGACGTGGCCGCCGTCCACGGGGTGGACGTGCTACCCGCCGGCTACGGCGTGACCGCGGCCGACCTGGCCGCCGCCGCCGAACGGGCCGGTGTCGAGCCGGGGCCCGGCGACGTCGCGCTGGTGCGCACCGGCTGGGCGCGGCACTTCGACGACGCGACGACCTATCTCGGACAGGCCGCCGGCGTACCGGGCGCCACCACCGACGCCGCCGAGTGGCTGGCCGCGCGTCAGGTGGTCGCCACGGGCTCGGACACCACGGCGTACGAGCAGATCCGTCCGGGCAACGGCCACAGCGTGCTGCCCGTGCACCGGGTACTGCTGGTCGATGCCGGCGTCTACATCATCGAGCACCTCAACCTGGAGCACGCGGCCGCCGAAGGGCTGACAGCGTTCGTCTTCGCGATGGCGCCGTTGCGCATCGTCGGCGGCACCGGCTCGCCGATCCGGCCGTTCGCGGCGGTGGCGGCATGAGCACGCCGACCATCGTCCAGCGGCTCGCAGCGGTGGCCGACGACGTACGGCGCGATGGGCTTCCCGGCGACCTGCGGCAGGACGTGGCCCGCAGGGTTCTCGACCTGATCGGCAACAGCCTCGCCGCCACCGGGCTGCCGCCCGCACGGGCGGTCACCGCGTACGTCCAGGCGGCTGGCGGCACGCCGGAGGCCGTCGCGATCGGCACCGGGCTGCGTGTTCCGGCCGCGAACGCGGCGCTGGTCAACGGCACGCTGGCGCACTCGCTCGACTTCGACGACACCCACCTGCCATCGGTTCTGCACCCCTCCTCGCCGGTGGTGCCGGCGGCGTTGGCGGTGGCCGAGGCGCGCGGCGCGTCCGGCGCCGCGCTGCTCGACGCGGCCGGAATGGGCATCGAGGTCGCCGTGCGGCTCGGCATGGGCGGTTACGACCGCGCGCTCGGAAATTCCGAGTTCTTCGAGCGCGGGCAACACGCGACTTCGATCTGCGGCGCGGTCGGGGCAGCCGTGGCCGCCGCGATGGTCGGTGGCGCCGACGCCGAGGGCATCGCGCACGCGGCCGGGATCGCCGCGAGCATGGGTGCCGGCCTGCTGGAGGCCAACCGGACCGGCGGCACCGTGAAGCGGGTGCACTGCGGCTGGGCGGCGCACTCCGGCGTGGTCGCCGCCGAGTTGGCCCGGCACGGGCTCACCGGCCCGCCGACCGTGGTGGAAGGGCGGTTCGGTTTCCTGCACGCGTTCTGCGGCGAGCGGGCCGACGTCGACGCGGTGGTGGACCGGCTCGGCACGCACTGGGAGCTGCCGGGCATCTTCTTCAAGCCGTACCCGTGCAACCACTTCACGCACGCGGGCATCGACGCGGCGCTGGCCCTGCGCGAGCGCGGCGTCGACCCGGCCACGATCGAGTCGATCGAGTTGGGCGTACCGTCGCCGGTGCTGCGCACGATCGCCCAACCGCCGGAGGACAAGGCGCGGCCGGAGTCCGGCTACCACGCGGCGTTCAGCGGCCCCTACACGGTGGCGGCCGCGCTGCTCGGCGGCGGCGGTCTGGGCCTGGGCCACGAGGACTTCACGGACGCTGCGGCAGCGGACGAGACGCGGTTGGCGCTGGCGGCGAAGGTGCGCTGCGTGGCGGACGCCCGCTGCGACGAGATCTTCCCGAACCAGTTCCCTGCGGTGCTGCGGGTGGTGCTGCATGACGACACCCGGCACGAGGTACGGGTCGACGTCAACCGGGGTGGGCCGGGCAACCCGCTCAGCTCGGCCGAGCTGGCCGCCAAGTTCGCGCTAAACGCCGCGCTGGTGCCCGACCGCGAGGACATCGCCGCGGCCGTGCTGGACCTGGCCGCCGCGCCCGACGTGGCCGGTCTGATGGCCCGGGTGCGGGAATGATCGAGCGGCTGGCCGCGACCGCCGCCGGCACCGAGTGGGTGTCGGCACCCGCCCGCGTCCAGGACCGGGTGGTCGACCTGGTCACGGACACGATCGCGGTCGCCGCGCTGGGCAGCGGGCGGGCCGAGCTACGCGCGCTGGCCGCCGGGTCCGGCGGTTCGGGTGAGTCGACAGTGGTGGGCTCCTCGCGCGGCTGGCCAGCCGCGGAGGCTCAGTTCCTCAATGGCAGCGCGATCGCTGCGGATCAGCTCCAGGACGGCCATCGGCCGGCCCGCGGCCATCCGGCATCGCACGTGGTCCCGGCCGTGCTGGCGCTCGCCGAGGACCGGGACCTACCGGGTGTGGAACTGCTGTCGGCGGTGCTGGCCGGTTACGAGGTCGGTGTCCGGGTCGGCCGGGCGATGGGGGGCACGCCGGACGGCGTGCACGACATCGGCACCTGGGGTCAGGTCGGCGCGGCCGCGGGGGTGGCCCGGCTGCTGGCGCCCGGCGATGCGGCCGCCATGCGCCGCGCCATCGAGCTGGCCGGCTCGGCTGTGCTGCTCAGCGACGCGGCGACTATTTTCGCCGGGCGGGCCGGCGGGCACGCGTTCCTGGGCGCGTCGGTGCAGCTGGGCGCGAGCCTGGGCGCGGCCGCCGTGGCTGGTCTGGAACCGCTGCCCGGCGCACTGGATCGGCATTTCGCGACGGTCGCCGCCCGTGACTGGTCGGGTATCGGGCAGGACCATGGCCACGAGGTGCTGCGTGGCTACACCAAGGCGCACCCCACCTGCGCCCACCTGCACGGCGTGAACGACGCGGTGGCGGACATCGTCTCCGTGACCGGCCCGTTGTCGGATGTGGAACGCGTCGAGGTGCGCACGTTCGCGCACGCGGCCCGGTTCGACGCGGTCGCCGACAGCGAGCTGGCCGCCCGGTTCAGCGTGCCCACCTCGGTCGCGGTCGCGCTGCTCACCGGCACGCTCGACGAGACCACGCTGACCGCGGAGACGGTCTGCTCGGCGACGGTCCGCGACGTGGCCGCGCGGGTCGAGGTGCGGCACGACCCGGAGCTGGACGCCGGCTATCCGGCCGGCCGGCCCGCCCGGGTGCGGGTCCTCCGCGCCGACGGCAGCGTGCTGACCGGCGCGGCGGACCTGCCACGCGGCGACGGTCCACGGGCCTTCGACCGGGACGCGTTGCGCACGAAGGCCCGGCGGCTGCTCGACGGCCGCTTTCCCGGGCATGCCGACGGGGTGCTCGCCCTGATCGACGGGCTGGCGGCCGGCGGCACCGCCCGCTCGCTCGGCGCCGCGCTACGGGCGGCGGCCGCGTGATCGTCACCCGACGCGACGGCGCGCTGCGCCTCGTCGAGCAGGTCGAACACGGACGGGTCGCCGGCGAGTTGGCGGCCGTGTGGGGCAACGACCGGTTCGAGACGCCGACGCCCGGTTCGCCGGTGCGCACCGCGGCCACACGGCACGACGAGGGCTGGCGGGCCTGGGACGCCCGGGTGCTCTTCCATGAGCTGGAACGCCGACCGCTGCACTTCCTGGAGATCGACGCCACCGAACACGTGCGGCTCTACCGCCAGGGCGTCGAGCGGGTGGCGCTCGGCGACGTGTACGCGGGCGTCCTGGTCGGCATGCACTGGACCGGCCTCTACCGGGGCCGGTGGTCGGCCCCGGACGCCCGAGGCAGGCTGAACCTCGGCCCCGAGGGCCGGGCGGCGCAGGACGCGGCGGTCGACGCCGAGGAGCGGCGGTGGGTGACGGCGAAGCGGCTGGCCTGGGCGGCGGCCGAGCCCCGGGCTGCGTTCGAGACCAGGCTGTGGCACAACTACGAGCTGCTTCAGCTCTGGGACCTCCTCTCGCTCTACCTGTGCGTGATGCCGCCACAGCCGGCGGCCGTGCCCGGACCGGCGCGGCCCTGGGGTCCGCAACTGGCCGACCTGGAGCATTCGGCCCAGGACGTGCTGCTGCCGCCCGTGCGCACGCACCCGTTCGGCTCGGTCGAGCGGATCACCGTCGGTGTCCGTAGACCGGGCGTGCTCTGGCTCGACCCGTACCCGTTCACCCGGCCCGGCGTCACCGTCGACGTGCTCAGCGCGGTCGTGCCGGACCGGACCTACAGCCATGCGGAACTCGCCGCACGGGTCGGACGGACGCCGGCCACCGTGATGACCTGGCGCCTCGCGCCGTGGACTCGCTGATGGACCTCGCCACGGCCCGCGCCGCCGCACACGCCTTCGTGCTCGGCGAGGCCGGCTTCGCCCAGCTGACCACCATCGACTCCGACGGCTTTCCGGTGAGTCGCACGATGACCGCGTTCCTCGAACCGGACTGGTCGGTCAGCCTGGTGCAGCGGGCCGGCCACCGGCGGCTCGAGCAGTGGCGACGCGATCCGCACACGCTGGTCACCTGGGTCGGCACTCCCGCGCCGGGCGCCACCAACGAGCGGCCGCATGTCTTCGACATCGGCCTGCTTCCGCCCCGGATGGTGTCCATCCGCGGGACGGCGTCGGTCATGCCGCCGAATTGGACGATCGCTGTGTACCGGCGTGAGGTTGCTCGGCAGCGGGCGTCCGGCTTCACCAAGGCGCCCTTGCGCTCGGATGACGAGGTGACCGCCGAGTTGGCCGGGGTGCGGATCGAGCCGGCGCGAGTGCGACTTGAAGGGTTCGGCGTGGGCGCCGAATCCCATCTGTGGACCGTCAGAAAGGCAACCACATGATCAAAACCATTCTGGGTTACGAGATCGAGGAGGGCGTCAGCCCCGAGGAGTACGAGCGTTGGCTCTTCGACGTGCACGCGCCGGACCTCCTGACCAACCCCTACCTCGACCGGATCGTCTTCAACAAGGTGCTGCGCCCGGTGCGGCAGGCCTCCGGCGGCACGGCGTCCGTGCCGGAGGGTTACACGTTCTACCGGATCGCCGAGATGCACTACGCCGACGAGGAGGCGTACGCGAACTACCTGCGCTGGTTCGAGGAGCACCCGCTGCCGGCCGAACGCGGCCCGGCCGGCCGCACGAAGTTCAAGTTCTACCTGGTCACCGACAGCACTGAGGTGAACCGGGAATGAGTGTCGTCGCGCTGCTCGCCGGGTTCGCCGCGCTCTCCCCACCGGAGGGGTCCCTGGCCAGGTGGGCGGCCCGGATCGGCACACCGGACGGGGAGTTCCCACTGATCGGCGCCGGCACCCGGGCGGAGACCTACGTCGCTCTGCAGTGGAATGGCGAACGATGCGCGTCGCTCGGCCCGGAGGTCGCGCCGACGCTCGTCGGTCTCGCGGTCGGCGCGGCCCGGCGCCGGTCGGCGGCCCAGCTGTCGGCGGCCGTCGAGGCCGGGCTGGCCGCCGCCGCCGAGGTGTCGACGCCCATGGTGCCGGTGAGTACCGGTGTGCTGGCCGCCACCGTGTGCGCGGCGCGACTGGCCGAGGTGCCGGAGAACGAACTGCCGGCGCTGCTGGACCTCGCGGCGAGCCTGATGGTGATCGGCCCGCCGGGTGTCGCGCCCGGGCACGACCCGGCCGCCGCCTGGCTCGCGATGCGGGCCTGGGATGCCGGCATCACCGGCATGCCCGGCGGGCTGGCCCACACCCTGTCCGTGGTGTCCAACGGACTTCCCGACCGTGCTGCGGCCGACCTGGATGTCTTCGACCTCGTGGAGGCGCTGCGATGATCGTGCTCAACGTGGCGCGGCCGGTCGGCGAGGCGGACCCGGTCGAGCTGGCCGGCGCCGCGCTCGCAGCCGGGCTCGACGGTGTCGCCCTGGCCGACAGCCCACGGCTGTTTCCCGACTGCCTGGTGGAGACCGAACGGGTGCTCAGCGCCACCCCGGCACGGCTCGCCGGGCCGTGCGTGCTCAGCCTCGGGCTGCGGCACCCGGCAACGGTGGCCGGCGCCGTGCGCACCCTGGAGGCGCACCATCCCGGCCGGGTGCTCACCGTGGTCGGGCGGGGCGAGAGTTCGGTACGCAACGAAGGGCTGACACCACCGTCTCTGCGTGCGTATGAAGCGGCACTCGACGTGCTGCGCGAACTCGTGCCGGCGTCGGCGCTGCTGCTGGGCGCCGCGTCCGGACCCCGCACCATCGCGGCCACCGCCGCCCGGCTCGGCGGCGTACTGATCGACGCTGGGGCGGACCCCACGATCGTCGGCAAGGCGGTGGCGTTGGCCCGCTCAACGCGGGCAGATGTGCCGGTCTGGATGTTCGTCCGCGCGGTAGTGACCGACGACGAAACGGACGCCGACGCTGCCGCTGCGCCCGTGCTCGGGTCGTGCGCGGCCCGGCTGGTGCAGGCGCCGGACTGGTTCGACGTGCCGGCCACGCTGCGCTCCGGCGTCGCCGCCGTGGCCGAGGCGCACGACTACCGGAGGCACGGCACGGCCGATGCCCGCGGCGCCGGCGACGTGCCCGCCGAAGCCGACCGGTTCGTGCGTGAACGCTTCGTGGTGACCGGAGACCGGCGAGCGGTCACGGAACGGTTCGCCGCGTTCAGCGCTGCCGGCGTCGACGGCGTGGTGCTGGCCGGCGCTGTCGGTGGGGTCCTGAACCGGCTCGACGAGCTGGGCCGGGCGGTCCGCGATGGCCTGACGAAAGGCTGATGATGCAAGGAATCGACACCAAGCGGATCGCCGCCTTCGCACACGACACCAGCCTCGGGGACCCGCCCGAGGAGGTCCTCACCTTCACCCGCGCGCTGCTGCTCGACACCCTGGGCGCAATGCTGGGTGGCCTTCGGTATCCGGCCGTCCGGGCGCTGGCCGAGTCACTACGCCCGTCGGCCACCACCGACCTTCCGTTCGGCCGACTACTCACCCTCGGTACGGCTGCGACCTGGCTGGACGCGGATTCCGGTGGGTCCTTCCATCCGCAGGGACACCGGCTACCACCGGTGCCGACGGCGCATCCGGCACCGCACTCGCTGCCCGTGCTGCTGCACGCCGCGGCCCACGGCGTCGACGACCGGCGGCTCGTCGAGATCTTCCTGATCGCCAACGAGATCGGCATGCGTTTCGGCGTCGGCACCACCCTTCGGCCCGGGTTGCACCCCCACGGCATCCACGGCCCGATCGCCGCAGCGGTTGCCACCGCTCTGTTGGATGGCCTTCCCCCTGCCACCACCGCCACTGCCATCGAGCTGGCCGGCGCGGTGCCGATGGCCGCGACCCTCGCCGTCCCGATGCGCGGCGGTACAGTCCGGAACCTGTGGACCGGCCTGGGCGCCTACTACGGCGCCTCCGCCGCCCGTCGCGCCGCCGATGGCGCCACCGGGTCGGAGGCCCTGCTCCGCGAACTGCTCGACGGCCTGGTCTGCACGGATCTGTCCGCCGCGGAGCTGACCACGGGGTTGGGCACCCGCTGGCGGTTGACCGACAGCTATCTCAAGCCGTACGCCTGCGCACGCTGGGTGCACCCCGCGCTGGACGCGTTCCGCGCCGCCGTCGCGGGCGTGGCCGACCCGGTGCGTGAGCGCGGGGGCCTGGCCGCGATCGAGGTCGACACCTTCGCCTTCGCCGCGTCGCTGTCCACCGTCGACGTCTCCTCGGATCTGCAGGCGCGGTTCTCGGTGCCGGTCAGCTTGGCCACCCTGGCCCTCGACGGCGAACTGGCCGCAGCGGGTTTCCTGCCCGACCGGCTGGCCCGTCCCGAGGTTGGCGCGCTGGCAGCTCTGGTCCGGCTGCGCGAGGAGCCGGTGTTCACCGCCGCCCTCCCGCACGAGCGGCCGACGAGGGTCACGGTCCACTGGCGGGACGGTTCCACGGCGTCGGCCACGGTGCGCAATGCCCGCGGCAACCCGGACGACCCGCTGACCGCCGACGAGGTGGCCGCCAAGTTCCGGCGCAATGTCGAGGACGTACTCGACCCGACGACCGCCGACGCGGTGGTGGCCGGGCTCCTCGATGGTGCTGGCGGCGACACCATGGCACGCGCGGCTGCCGAGGTGATCGGCCGGCTCTGCCCGTAGGGCCCGCCCGTCGGCACTCGTCAACTCTCGGAGCGGCGCTCCGCCACGGCGGCGTCGAACCAGTCCCGCAGGTCCTCCGCGGCCGGCGGGGTGCGCGGGTCCACCGGGTCAGGGTTGCGCAGGTGGTAGACCTTCCCCGTGAGCGGCCTCAGCGAGCTGATCGGCTCAAGGTCATGGCCACGCCCGGCCAGCACCGGCTGACCCTCGTACACGTATCCCCGGGTTTCCCCGTGCCCCACCTGCCAGCTCAGCTCGGGTACGGCGTGGCGGACGCACTCCGCGGCGTAGAACGCGACCGCGTCGATCAGCGCGAGGGACTCGTCCGACCAGATGTGCGGGGCGAGGAGCGCACTCCGGCCGTACCACATCGGCAGGACGGCGTCCGTCGGGCGTTGGAAGACGCTCCCGTTTTCGAGGATCACCTTCTCCCGGGGAGCATCGGCGGGGCGCAACTCGAGGCGGCCGATGGCCCAGCCCCAGATCAGGGCCAGGCTGTCGCGGGAATGGTCGAGCCGTTGCGGTCTGCCGGTGCGGGCGGCCTGGTCGTGCAGCCAGGCGAGCCGTTCGTCTCCGGCGGCCAGGTAGCGCCCCAGGAAGTCCTCGTCGGACTCGGCCGTGGTGCTGAGGACCATCCCGGCAGGTGTCCGGTCGTCCTCGTCCGAAAAGATCATGTCGAGGACCTCGCCGAGCGGCGCGCCGGTGACATCGCCCTCCTGGACGACGAACCGACCGCCGGTCGCCTGCGCCACCTCCTGCAGCACCTCGACGACCCGCGTCACCTCGGCCCGGAATCCGGCGGCCGGCAGCAGGGGGAAGGCGTCCCAGATCGAGACGACCAGCTCGCTGACTCCCGTCTTGCCGGGGTGCACGAACCACTGCGTGCCGAGCCGCTCCCCCTCCCAGACCAACTCGGCGTACACCCCGCCGGCGACATCCTCGTGGAGATCCGGATCGTCACCGAAGACCCTGCTGAGCAGGGCGACCGTGGTCGCCCTGCTCAGCTCGGCCCCGGACGGGATGACACCCATTTCCAGGCTCACTGCAACTGTGCCCCGCTCGGTGCGTAGGAAGCACTCGGAAAGAAGTGCCAATGTACTTGTCGAGTTTCTCGGTGACGCCCCGTTCGACACCACGTTCAGCCTCGTCGACCGAGGCGCCGTCTGACTCGCGCGTGAGCGGGACGTCGGCTACGTCGAATCGTGGAGTGCTGCCGGTACACGGTTCGTTGCAGCCTGTTCCGGTACGTTCGATCCGTTCACCCTCGGGCAGCCGCTGAGGCCATGGCAACAGCGCCGAGGCGAGCCGGAGCGTGTGGCCGACTGGCCGAGAAGGCCGGCAGATGATGGGCGTTCGATCGGAAGTGGGTGTTGATGACGCGGCCGACACTGTTCCTGACGGTCGGGCTCCCGTGCACCGGTAAGACCACTGCGGCTCGGCGTATCGAAATCGAGTGGAGGGCGCTTCGTCTGACGAAGGACGAATGGGTGAAGGCCCTGTACGGGCACGAGGATCCGCCATCGGCTCAGGACGTGATCGAAGGACGACTCATCGAGATCGGGCTGCGCGCCCTCGAACTCGGCAACAACGTTGTGATCGACTTCGGTCTCTGGAGTCGGGACGAACGCTCCGCCCTGCGGCAGGCAGCAGCAGACCTCGGCGCGCTGGTGGAGATGCGCTACTTCGCGCTCACCCCAGCCGAGCAGCGCAGACGACTCGACCGGCGGCAAGCCGAAGCGCCGCACACGACGTGGCCGATGTCCGACGAGGAACTCGCCGAGTGGGCCGCCAGCATCGACATCCCGACGCCAGGCGAACTCGACGGCAGCGAACCCGTCGATGAGCCACCGGCTGGTTTCGCGACCTGGAACGAGTGGCGCGCACACCGCTGACCGCCGGCGGTCTCCTGACGCCGGGCCGCCAGGAGACGGTTTCCCGGCCGGTCGTTCGGGTACCGCCGCTGGTCAAGACAGAGGAAGGAACACACATGACCGAGCGGGACGAGCGACGCGATGGGGAGCAGACCGGGGTGCCGCAGGACGAGGGGGCCCGCAGCACCCGGGCTGCGCAGGACGCCCACGGCGGCAGCATGGCGCCGGGGGTGGTCGACGACACGGGCCACCCGGTGGCGCAGGCCCCGGCCGACCAGTTGGCCGACAGCGAAAACGAGGCCTGAGGCACGAGCGGCGGGCTGGTCGGGAGCGGTCCGGGCCAGCCCGCCGGTCGCTTGAGCGCGGTGTGAGAGTTCGATGGTGTCCCGTCTCACCCCGATCTCGTTCGCCAGGTCGCCACAGCTCGCCGGTACTCTTGATCGAGTACGGACTGTACCCATATGTCCACCAGCCGAGGGGTGACCATGCACGATCACGCGTCCGGCCACATCGACCTCGCTCGCCTGCGGGACGTGCTCGACGGACCGTGGGCAAAGGTGCGCAACGCGCACCGGGAGCACCTCGACGAGCGTTTCCTTCCGGTGTACGGCGAGACCGGTGACCAGGCACGTGAGCGGATCTCCCGGCTGCTGACCGAACTCCCCGTCGAACTGGGGATCGCGTCGGCCTTTCCCACCGAGTACGGCGGCAGCGCCGACGTCGGCGGCTCGATCATCGCCAGCGAGATGCTGGCGCAGGTCGACCTCTCGCTGATGGTCAAGGCGGGCGTGCAGTGGGGCCTGTTCGGTGGCGCAGTGCAAGCCCTCGGCACCCAGCGCCACCACGACACCTACCTGCGGGACATCATCTCGGGCACCATTTTCGGCTGCTTCGCGATGACCGAGACCGGCCACGGGTCCGACGTCCAGCAACTGCGCACCACCTGCACGTACGACCCGCAGACGCAGACCTTCGACCTGCACACCCCACACGAGGCGGCCCGCAAGGACTACATCGGCAACGCCGCCCGGGACGGACGCATGGCGGTCGTCTTCGCGCAGCTGATCACGAACGGTCAGCGGCACGGCGTACACGCGTGGTTGGTGCCGATCCGCGACGCACAGGGCAAACCACTGCCCGGCGTGACCATCGGCGACGCCGGGCCCAAGGCCGGCCTGCTCGGCGTGGACAACGGGCGGCTCAGCTTCGACCACGTGCAGGTGCCCCGCGACATGCTGCTGGACCGTTACGGTCAGGTCGCGGAGGACGGCACGTACTCCAGCCCGATCGAGAACGACTCCCGGCGCTTCTTCACGATGCTCGGCACCCTGGTCCGTGGTCGGGTGAGCGTGGGCGGCGCCGCGTCCGCGGCCACCAAGTCCGCGCTGACCATCGCAGTGCGCTACGGCGACATCCGGCGCCAGTTCGACACTCCCGGCGCCGACCGGGAGGTGCTGATCAACGACTACCTGGCCCACCAGCGCAAGCTGCTGCCGGCCCTGGCCACCACGTACGCGCTGCACTTCGCCCAGACCGAGCTGGTCGCTGCGCTGAATGAGGTGCAGGGCGGCGACGGGCCGGTCGACGAGCACCGGCAGAGGGAGCTGGAGTCCCGGGCCGCCGGCCTCAAGGCCGCGCAAACCTGGCACGCGACCCGCACCATTCAGATGTGCCGCGAGGCGTGCGGCGGCGCCGGCTACCTGGCGGAGAACCGGCTACCCAGTCTCAAGGCCGACACCGACGTCTTCACCACGTTCGAGGGCGACAACACGGTGCTGCTGCAGCTGGTGGCCAAGGGGTTGCTCACCGGCTACCGCGACGAGTTCGGCTCGTTGGACGGCTGGGGGCGCGCCTCCTTCGTCGCTGAGCAGGTCCGCGAGATGGTGCTCGAGCGCACCGCCGCACGGTCGCTCATCGAACGGCTGATCAGCGCGGTGCCCGGCCGCGACGAGGAGGTCGCCGTCACCGACCGCGGCTGGCAGCTGAAGGCCTTCGAGGACCGTGAGCGGCACCTCCTCGAGGGCGCTGTCCGCCGCCTTCGCGGCGGCGCGGCCACCAAGAAGGACCGCCCCTTCGACATCTTCAACGACGTCCAGGACCACGTCCTGGCCGTTGCCGCCGCGCACATCGACCGGGTCACCCTGGAGGCGTTCGTTGCCGGCATCGAGAACACCGCCGACCCGGCGGTCCAGGCGCTCCTCTCCCGCGTCTGTGACCTGTACGCGCTCAGCGTCATCGAGGCGAACAAGGGGTGGTTCCTGGAGCACGGTCGACTCACGCCGGCCCGCTCGAAGGCGATCACCGGCGTGGTGAACGGATTGCTCAAAGAGCTGCGCCCGCACATGCGAACGCTCGTGGACGGCTTCGCCATCCCGGACACGTGGCTACACTGCGCCATCCTGCGCGAGGAGCCCCGCAGGCAGGAAACGATGTCCGCCCATGACGCCACCAGTGGTACGCAGGCAGTCCCGGTGTAGGCAGGCAGACTCGCTGACCAACAGGGCTCATTCAGAGGGAGCGGGTTTCCTCAAGGATGACCCGGCCACCGACGTCGACGGTGCCGTTCGGACCGGGTCGAGTCAGGATCTGAGATCCCTTGCCCTGGATGATGTCCAGCGCCCGCTGCAGTTCCGCGGTGAGCACGATCGCGGACGCGCCAGTGGCTTCATCCTCGGCGATGGCGTCGCCCCGGCGGGGAAATCCTCTGGTACGCACCCGACCGGCGGCCCGGTCTTGCCACGCCCACGCGTACAGCCACCCGTCACCTGGCGGCGGGCACGGCAATGCGTCGACCTCCTCGGCTGAGGCGTACTGCTGCATGCGCCTGTCGGGCACCCACTGCGAGCGACCCCTGATCCAGGTGAACTCGCCGTCCTGCCAGGTTGGCACCGATCCCGCTGGCGGGTGTAGGAGTTCCGGCCTGGCTCCGAGCCGACTCAGCAACCAGGAGGTGCCCACCAACGGATGACCGGCAAACGGCAGCCGCACGCTCGGCGTGTGGATATCGACGGTTCCTGTGCCGGCATCATCGACGAAGACGGTTTCGCTGAAGCCCAGTCGCGCGGCCACGGCATGGCGGTCCTGCCCAGCAGCCACGGCATGGCCGTCAAGAACAACGCCGAGCTGGTTTCCGTACGTGCCGCCGGAACCGCAGAACACACGAAGTACATGCAGATCTGTCACGAGCGATGCTAACCACACCAAGTCTGCTGGGCGGACACCGTGCGACTCATCGGCGCGTTCGGCATCCCCGCTCCCTGTTACTCCGCGCCACGCGGATCGCGGCTGCCGGTGATCTGAGCCGCAGCCACGTAGCGACAGGCTCAGCGCTGGGAGGTCGCGCCAGACCGTTCGCGCGCATCACCCCAGGTCAAAGCGTTCCGCGAACGTGCGATACACCGGTGTTTCCGGCAGGTTGTCGCGGATGGCAAACACCACGTGGTCGAAGCGATCGACCTCCCGCAGCGCATGGGCGAAGGCGTCGGCGACCGTAGCGGGATCGTTGCGGAACACGCCGCATCCCCACGCGCCCAACACCAACGTCCGATGTCCGTGCGCGGCCGCGACCTCCAGCACTCGGCGAGCACGCCGGGTCAGCACCGCCGGTACGTCCGCAACGTGTTCGGGCTGGTTGCGGAGGATCGCGCCCAGGTTAGGCGCCGCTGCGGTCAAGAACGACGTCGTGTGTGGCCGGTCGAGCAGATTGCCCCTGTCGTCCCGGAAGACCGGCACGTCCGGGGAGAAGATGACGCGGTCGCTGTAGCGCAGGTCCCGCTGTTCGCGGTGGAACGCATAGAACTCCCGGGCAGCAAGGAGACATGGGTACAGCGCCGAGGAGCGGGCGATGCTCTCCTCCTGCGCCTTCGCTCCGCCCAGGAACCCACCACCCGGATTCTTCGCCGAGGCGAACACCAGACAGGCCGCTCCGGGCGCCAACCGACGAGCTGCCTGCAACGTCGACTCGTACGTCACCTCCACCCTGCCTGCACCGGGCTCCGCGTTTCCCACCGCGGGCACCTCGTCCGGCAGGTAGAGACGAGTGCCGGCGACTGCAGCACGTACCATCTCGCCGATGCCGACCTCGTCGCCGGCACCATTGCGATAGCGACCCGAGTCAGCGATTGCAACCGTCTGCCGGGCAATCTCGCGCAGACGACCGCTCACCCGGCGCACTCGTCTGCGCTACGACCCTTGTTCTCCACGAGGAGCAAGCTAGGCAGTCCCGCCCCAACCGGCAACCGGGTTAGTGATGTCCGTCAGCTGAGAAGATCCCCGGACCTCTGTGACCGCATCGGCGAGGGCTTCCACTCCGTCGGCGATGGCGCGTTCGGTGAGGGTGGCGTAGCCGAAGAGAAGCCCGCCGGGTCCGGTGGGGCTCAGTCGGTACCGGGAGACGCCTTGCACCACCAGTCCGCGCCGGGCGGCGGCAGCGACGACCGGGGCCTCGTCGAGGTCGTGCGGGAGCCAGGTGACGACGTGTTGGCCCGCCGCGACACCGACCGGTTCCAGTTCGGGCAGCCGTGCGCGCAGCGCGGCCAGGAGTGCGTCGCGGCGGCGGCGGTAGACCGGGCGCATGCGCCGTAGGTGCCGGTCGAACTCGCCGCGGGTGAGGAAGTCGGCGAAGGTCAGTTGGTCGATGACGGGAGAACCGCGGTCGGCCCGTACCTTGGCCGCCGTGATGTCGTCGACCAGGTGTGACGGCGCAAGAAGCCACCCGAGGCGCAGCCCTGGTGCCAGGGTCTTGCTTGCCGTGCCGCAGTAGACGACGGTGTCGGATGCCAGCCCCTGCATGGCGCCGACGGGTGAACGGTCGTAGCGATACTCCGCGTCGTAGTCGTCCTCGATCACCACGGCGCCGCGACGCTGCGCCCACCCGATGACCCGGGCCCGTGCGCTGGCCGACAGGACGCCGCCGGTGGGCCACTGGTGCGAGGGCGTCAGCACGACGGCGTCCGCGTCGGTCTGTTCGAGCTTCTCGACGAGAATGCCGTCCGGCCCGACCGGGACGCCGATCACGTCCAGGCCGACGGAGGCCGCGACGAGGCGGGCGTCGTCGTCAGCGGATGGGTCCTCGACGGCCACCCTGCGCGCGCCGCGCGCCGCGAGCACCTGGAGTATCAGCGCGATGCCTTGGCCGTAGCCACTGCAGATCACGACATTCTCCGGGCGGGCCGATGTGCCGCGGACACGGTTGAGGTAGTCGACCAGGGCTGTGTGCAGTTCGGGTACGCCACGCCCGTCGAGGTAGGCGAAGCGTTCGTTCGGCGTGGTGGTGAGGATGGTTCGCACCGAACGCAGCCAGGCGGCCCGGGGGAACGACGACACGTCGGTGCGGCCGTACCCAAAGTCGATCCCGGCCGCCGGCCGATCCCCGCCGCGCCGACTCGCCGACGGTGGAACCGGATCGACGGCGACCTGGGTGTAGCCGCCCGCCCGACTGGTGAGGTAGCCCTCGGCGACGAGTTGCTGGTAGGCCTCGACCACGACGCCGCGTGAGACTCCCAGATCGGCCGCGATGGTGCGGGTGGGCGGCAGGGACGTCCCTAGACGCAACCGTCCGGCCCGGATGCTGCCCCGGACCGAGGCGGCGATCTGCCGGTGCAGCGGTTCGCCCGCAGACCGGTCGACATCGATGAGCAGGTCCTCCGCAGTGCTCGAATTGGTCCTGGTTCGACCCATGAAATCGGACCTTACCGGGTGTACCGATTTCCATCAGGCTCGGACGTATGACGACAACGACCAACCCTCGCTTCGACGGCCACCTCCTCACCCCGGGCAACCCGGGTTACGACGCGGCCCGCACCGTCTGGAACGCCATGATTGACCGCCGCCCTCAGATGATCGTGCAGGCCGCGAGCGTCACCGACGTGGTGACCGCGGTGCGCCTGGCCCGCGAACTCGACCTGGAGATCGGGGTACGCTGCGGCGGGCACAACGTGGCCGGCCTCGCCGTCCCGGCGAACGGCCTGATGATCGATCTGACCCCGTTGAACGGCGTTCGGGTCGACCCGATCCGACGACGCGCCCGGGTCCAGGGCGGCGCGCTGCTCGGCGCACTCGACCGGGCGTCGCAGCCATACGGCCTCGCCACGACCGCCGGTAACGTCTCGCACACCGGGGTCGGCGGCCTGACCCTCGGCGGCGGCATGGGCTGGCTCGCCCGCCAACGCGGGTTGGCCTGCGACAACGTCGTCTCCTACACGATGGTCACCGCGGACGGGGAAGTGGTGACCGCGAGCCGAACCGACAACCCCGACCTCTACTGGGGCCTACGCGGCGGGGGCGGCAACTTCGGCATCGTCACCGACTTCGACTTCCAACTGCACCACATCGGAACGCAGACCCTGGTCGCCGAGTTCGACTTCCGCGCCGACGACGCCGTACCGGTGCTCGAAGGCTGGCGCGACCTCAACGCCGTCGCGCCGCGGCAGGCGACCTTCACCGCCGATGTCCACAGCACGGCCAGGGGCCCTGTCGCCACCGTCGGCTTCGTGTGGGTCGGCCAGCCGGCACAGGGTCACCGGTTGCTGCCGGCGATGCGCGCGCTCGGGCGCCCGGTCGCGGAGCGGGTCACCACCCCGTCATACCTGGACCTCCAGCAACGCGACGACACCGTCGGCGGCCACGCCTACCGCCGGTACTCCAGTGCGCACTACCTGCGGCAGTTCCCCACCGCCGCGATCGAGGCGTTCCTGCTGCGCGGCGAGTCGGACCTGCACACCGGCGCCCACCTCGCCGACGTCGGCCTGCAGGCGCACGGCGGCGCCATCGCCGACGTCGTGGACGCCGACGCCGCGTTCAGCCACCGCGGCACCACGTTCGAGTTCGGTGCCGGCTCCCGCTGGACCGAGCCATCCGAAGACGACATTCGGATGGCAGCGGCTCGCAGTGCCGGAGCCGCACTCGACCCGTACGCCGACGGCGTCTACGTCAACTCGCTCGCCGCCGACGAGGGGCAACGCGGCGTACGCCGCGCGTACCCGGCCGCCAAGCTCGCCAGGCTCACCGCACTCAAGACGATCTGGGACCCGCACAACGTGTTCCACCTCAACCACAACATCCGGCCCCACAGCCAGTAGGGCAGCCGGCTGCTGCCTTGGGGGTCAGTCCTCGTCGCTCTTCTTCTTGTCGCTCTTCTTCTTGTCGCGGTCCATGGCCAGGTCGAGCGCGAGGACGCTGCCGATGATGAGCAGCGGGTCGACGCCGGCAGTGACCTGCACGGCGTAGGTGTCCCGGATCGTCAGCCACCTCTTGGAGACCACGGCCACCTCGGTGCCGTCACGTTCGATCACGTACTCGTGGTCGAGCAGGTCACCCTTCATCTCCAGGTCGTCGGGCCCTGGCACGTCGATGGTGAACTTGTCGCGGAACGGCGTGAGCAGATTCTTGCGGACCTCTGCGGCCTTCTCGCCGCCGATCCTGATCTCGTACGTGGGACGCAGCGCCACCAGGTGCCGGTGCAGCGTGGCGACCTCATGGCCGGAGGCGTCCTCGATGATGACCTTGTTGCGGACGCTGAGCACCTTGCCGTCGACGTGGAAGACCTTGGTGCCGTGCTCGTCGAGCACGTCGAAGTCGTCGCCGATCGAGAAGAACCGCTCCCTGATGACAAACATGAACCGATTCTCCCCCACCCCGCCCGGAAGTGCCGGCCGGCCGGGAGCGGCCGACCCTTCGGCTCCCCCATCGGGAACAGCATCCCGCTCGCTCTCCGCAGTGGATGGCAGTCGAGGCCGTGACCGGGATCGAACCGGCGTACGCGGTTTTGCGGACCGCTCCCTCACCACTCGGGCACACGACCAGGCAGAAGCGCCCGCGGAGGGAATCGAACCCCCGACACCCAGCTCCGGAAGCTGGTGCTCTGTCCCCTGAGCTACGCGGGCATGCGTGGGAGTGGGGAGATTCGAACTCCCTGAGCGCGAACGCACCGGGGTTACAGCCCGGCCCACCTCGCCATCGGTGGCGCACTCCCCTGGGGTGACTGGCGGGTACCGACCCCGCGTCCTTCCGGGTCACAACCGGACGCTCTACCACTGAGCTACAGCCACAACTACGGCCCGAAGGCCAGTGCCCGTGGAAGGTGTCGAACCTCCGACCCCCTGGGTGTAAACCAGGTGCTCTTCCGTTGAGCTACACGGGCTTGGCTCTGGCGACAGGGCTCGAACCTGTAGAGGGCTGACGCCCGCCGGATTAACAGTCCGGACCGCTACCAAATTACGGTTTACGCCAGATCGGCAGCGCGGACGGGACTCGAACCCGCACATGTCCCGGGTGAAAGCCGGGCGACTCTTCCATTCGTCCACCGCGCCAGGTGGGTTACGTGCCCCGAGCTGGATTCGAACCAGCGGCCCCCGGTCTGTCGAACCGGTGCTCTCCCGCTGAGCTACCAGGGCGCGAGTAGGGGGCTGGTCGCGGAGTGTGTGCCGCGCTTACGCCTGGCACTCCCTGTGCCAGGGCCAACCCGAACGGACAGGAACGTGGGAGCGGGAGCCGGATTCGAACCAGCGGCCTCTGGGTTATGAGCCCAGCGCGCTTCCATAACTGCGCCATCCCGCAAGTGGGCCGCCAGAGGATCGAACTCTGGACACTCCGATTAAAAGTCGGCAGCTCTACCACTGAGCTAGCGGCCCGAATATAGACGTCCCCCGAGCAGGGCTCGAACCTGCGACGACCCGGTTTAGGAAACCAGCGCTCTATCCGCTGAGCTACCGGGGGGTCTGGTACGCCGCCAGGGACTCGAACCCTGCACTTACTGATTAAGAGTCAGCAGCTCTACCCCATGAGCTAGCGGCGCTCGTTCTTCCAGCCGTGCCCACCCGAAGGTGCGGGCTGTCCGACGGCGGTGGTCGTTAGCGCAGACCACCTCACACTTTTCGATCTCGGCAAGGATGCGCTCCCAGGGAGCGCCAGCACCCACCAGTTCGCTCACCCCGACTTCCTTGTCGCGCTGGTGGTCGAAGTCCAGGACTACGATGTCCGCCTCGCCGCAGTCGACGCAGGGGTGCTCGCGCAGGTACTCGATAACGCGAGCGGTCGCCTCGGCCTTCGCCTGTCGCCGCCGCTCGGCCCGGCTCGGGTTGTGCCGGTCCTTCGTGAGCGTGTAGTAGGTCGCGTTGTACTGCTTCTTGCAGCTCTTGCAGTAGGTCGTTCGGCCATCGGCCCGCCTACGGTTCAACGCGAAGTCAGTGAGCGACTTAACCTGCTGGCACTTCGAGCAGCGCTTCTCCACGGCTCAATTGTCTACTAATAGTCTGACAACAAGAGCCACGCTGCGTGGCGGAAGGTAAAGGAGTTGAACCCTCGGGCTTTCGCCCGGTGCCGGTTTTCGAGACCGGTTGCGGACGTGTTCCGCACTACCCTCCATGCGTCGGGTACGGGCGATTCGAACTCCCCTCCTCCGGCTCCCGAAGCCGGCGCTCCACCAAGTTGAGCTAGTACCCGTTGAGTCGGGATAGCCGGATTCGAACCGGCGACTTCCGGTCCCCCAGACCGGAGCGCTACCTGACTGCGCCATATCCCGAAAGAGCCCCCGACTGGAATCGAACCAGCGACACCGAGATCCGTAATCTCGTGCTCTATCCACTGAGCTACGGGGGCATGTACTGCGGCGAGGGAAGCCGACCGGTACGCCGGGTTCTGTCCCACCCCGACAGGGTGGGGGCGACCATCCATCTCGGCCTACCGTCGCCGGGCAGGCTCTAGCGGCCAACCCGCACGCATCAGGCGGGCCGCCCGCGTGCTGTTCGGCCTTGCTCCGGGTGGGGTTTACCGTGCCGCCCCCGTCACCGAGGACGCGGTGGGCTCTTACCCCACCGTTTCACCCTTACCGGCGGTCGTGCTGCGGACGGTCTGTTCTCTGTGGCACTGTCCCGCGGCTTTCGCCGGGTTCCCGTTAGGAACCACCTTGCCCTGCGGAGCCCGTACGTTCCTCGGCGGCCTGGTGGCCGACGCGGTCGCCTGGCTGGCATTCTCGCTGCGTGCCGACGGGAGGAATCGAACCTCCGGCCCCGAGTTATCAGCTCGGTGCTCTAACCGCTGAGCTACGACGGCTTGGCGAAGGGTGAGGGATTCGAACCCCCGGCGGTGTGACCCGCTCCGCGCTAGCAACGCGGCGCCATCGACCAGACTCGGCCAACCCTTCATGCGCGCTGACGACGGGACTCGAACCCGCGATCCCCTCGCTGACAACGAGGTGCCTTAGCCGCTTGGCCACGCCAGCATGGTCCCGGCCGAGGCCGGGGGAGTGGAGACGAGGGGAGTCGAACCCCTGACCTTCTGAGTGCGATACAGATGCCCTACCAACTGGGCCACGTCCCCATGGTGTTGCGTGCGCTCGGGGAGAGTCGAACTCCCATGCCTTTCGGCACACGGGTCTGAGCCGTGCGTGTCTACCAGGTTCCACCACGAGCGCGTGATGTGCGTGCCGACGCCCGGTGTCGAACCGGGGGCCTCTCCGTTATGAGCGGAGCGCTCTGACCACCTGAGCTACGTCGGCGAGAGAGCCAGCGACGGCAGGCGGACCCGCATCCTCGCCCTTACGAGGGGCCCGCTCTGCCCTGGTGAGCTTCGCTGGCGTGGAGCCGGCGGCCGCACTCGAACCGGCTGCCTCCGAGTTAGAAGGTCGGTGCTCTGGCCCGGTGAGCTACGCCGGCTTGGTGCCCTCGACACGAGTCGAACGTGCAACTACGGCCGCCTCACGACCGCGCCTCTTCCATTGGGCTACGAGGGCATGTTCGCGGCAGGGTCCCTTCCGGTTCGCCGGCGCCGATGGGTGCACCCTGTGCCGACCCGCTTACGCGCCCTGCCGTGGCTCCCAGGCCAGGATTCGAACCCAGCTCCCCGCATCCAGAGTGCGGTGTCTTACCGAATAGACGACCCGGGAATCGTGGCCGGCGAGCCGCGGACTCGCCGGCCGGTGATCAGCGCTGCACGTGTCGGACGAGGCGCAGGACCTTGGGTATCGGGAAGACGCCGATGAGCCGGTCGGGCTCGGCTTCGTGGATCTCGGTGACCTGGCGCATGAGCATCCGGATCGCGTGTTTGATCGGGACCGGGTGCAGCGGTCCCAGGTCGGCGTTGAGGACGAGAACGGCGTCCACCGGGCCCTCCTTCTCTCGTGGGCGGTGGTGCTTGGAGCCGCCGGCCGGAGTCGAACCGGCGACCTGCTGAGTGCCCCGAGCGGGATTCGAACCCGCACTGTGCGCAGTTTGAGTGCGCCGCCTCCTACCAGTTGGGCTACCGGGGCAGGCTTCCGCAGGTTGCGGCATCGTCCACTGGGGGCAGTCGAGTTCCGGATCTGCAACCCCAGCGGCGACTTTTCCCGCTGGTCGAGTGTTGCTCCGGGAGCAGGAATCGAACCTGCGTTTGTACCGGGATCCAAAGTCCCGTCGCCCTTGCCAGCAGAGCACCCCGGAATGGTTGAGCGGTCGGCGGGCACCGACCCCGCTTCTTCGGTTTGGAAGACCGACGTGTCCGCCAAGTTCACCACGACCGCATGGCATTTCACTTGCGTAGGCCGTACGGGGCTCGAACCCGTAACCTCCTGGCTGAGAACCAGGTGAGCTGCCAGCTTGCTCCAACGGCCCATGGAGCCGGCGGGAATCGCGGTCGCGAGCCCACGATCGCCGCCAACGTGCCCTCCCCCGGAGCCCTCGGGGACTTCACTCCCGTGCGTTACCAGTTACGCCAGGAGGGCATGGATGCGTGGAGAAGAAGGGATTCGAACCCTCGACCTCCGGTCTGCCGAACCGGCGCTCTCCCAGCTGAGCTACAACCCCATGGT
Source organism: Micromonospora sp. M61 (assembly GCF_018070245.1). Lineage (NCBI taxonomy): Bacteria > Bacillati > Actinomycetota > Actinomycetes > Micromonosporales > Micromonosporaceae > Micromonospora > Micromonospora sp. M61. The sequence goes on from NZ_JAGPYA010000015.1 coordinate 83,327, forward strand.
CCGGGACCGGGGTGTCGAACCCCGTGTCTCTCGCTCCCAAAGCGAGCGGGTCAGCCGTCTCCCTCGTCCCGGAGGTAATGCCCCCGGCCGGCCCCGCTCAGGCGCCGGCCGGGGTTTTGCTATGCCATCCACTGTGAAGTTGAGAATCTGCAACGCCGCCGGCCGCAGCCGGGACGAAAAGCAGGGGCGGCAGGACTCGAACCTGCGACCTTCGGTTTTGGAGACCGGTGCTCTACCAGTTGAGCTACGCCCCTATGAAGTTGTTCAGTAACGAGAAAGCCGCCCTGTCCCTGTCGGGGTGGGCGGCTTCGCAGCTTGCGCTGGCGCTATTCGCGCCGCCACCCCGGCTTCCAGTTCTGCTCACTCGCGCACAGATCGTGGGCTCGCGCAATCGAGGGCAGCACGTCACCGCCGCGCGGCATGAGCCGCGTGGTTTCGGTGTAGGCGTGCTGCAACACGGGGAACTCCTTGGGTTGGTCGGGACGGCCTTGCTCATTCAAGGTAAGCGTTGTGCCGATCGGATGGCAATGGATATTCCGACGGACCGGCTTCGAAGCCTGGCGGGCTGAGACGATCCCCGGTTTGATGTTGCCTCGCCGTGGCGGTCGGCATGCTGGAGGCTGGCCGCACCTCAAAATCAGGTTCTGTCGCGGTGACGGCGAGCTTCGATGTCGCGCAGCACATCCGGGTCCCATTGGCCGGCGTTCCAGTCCTCCCTGGTCGGAGTGGGCGACAGCGGCCACGCCGGGTCCTGCCTGGCGACCGGCGAGTAGTGTCCGGCGACGACTCTGTTGACGTGGGCGATCAGCCGCAGGACCCGCGTCCGGCTGTGCAGCACGCCCCCGATCAGTGCGGCGGCTCCGAGGGTGCGCAGGGCCGCTTGGCCGAACAGGACGGCAGGGGCGGTTCGGTCGGTGGCCAGCCAGGCGATGGCCGCGCTGCAGACGACGCAGGCGGGGAAGACGCGCGTGCCCCAGTGGCGGCTGTACGAGCGGCCGGATGAGCCGTGCGCCTCGGCGAGCTGGCGCGTGCCGCGTCCCCAGATCAGCCCGCTGACAGCCAGGCCGATGATGGCGACGAACAGGGTCAGATTGGCCAGGACGAAACCGACCGCTGCGCCGGTGCCGGACGGGGGCAGCGGCCGGGCCCGGGCGCTCGGGATGCTGCCGAGGACGGCCGCGACGATCGCGGCTAGCGCAAAGAGGATGGCGAACCCGACGACGAACCAGGTCGCGACGTCCCAACCTGCTGTCCGAGGCGCGGGCGGCGGTGTCGAGGACCGGCACGTGTGGCCTTGGCCGGGATGTTCGAGACTGGCGCCGCATTTCATGCAGTGCAAAGCGTTCTCCTGAGGGGCCAGGCCGAGCATCGGCGGAGTAGACGGCGAGAACCGCACTCCGCTCGGCGGAGTCGAGCTCGGAGTCGTCGATGCGCTGCCAGTTCGCTTGCCGAGCGTCGCAGGCTTCGACGTCGGCCCACCGGCCGACAGTGTTGCCGTTCAGCGGGCCTGGGCAAGCAGGACCTCGATCATCGTCTGAGGTTCGATGGTGGTTGGTCGGTCGCTGACCTGCCCGTCGCCGAGTTCGATGACCCGCCACACGCCGTCCGCGCGCAGAGCGAGGTCCACGGTGACGAAAGGCAGGCCGAGCCCACCGATCAACGGTGCGACCGGGGTCAGGTCGACCTCGACTCGCGCCGAATCGTTCGGGCTGTCGGGATGCGCTCCGATCAGAACGCACGCGCCGTCGATCCACCACGTGCGCACCTCGGTCGAGGCGAACCGCTCGAAGCGCCGCAGCACGAGCCCGCCCACGAAGTCGTCGTCACGCAGTTCCAGAAACCGCGACGCCACGCCCCACGCGGCCGCGCCGTCCTCAAGGTCGGGGATGAACGCGGCCGCGTCCCAGTAGTGCTTCATCGACTTGCTGTAGTCACGCAGCACCGCTGGTCCCGCGCCAAGCTCGGCACGCGCGCGGTCGAAGTCCGCCCGCTCGGAGCCCGTGGTCCACACCGATGGCGGGGTCACGGGAGCCAGAGCTGCATACCAGCCAGGCAGCTCATGCGCCCGCCGGTACTGCTCAGCACCAGTCCGCAACACCACACCACGCTCAGCAAGAACCTCAGCGAACACGGCGTACTGCTCGCTACGTAGCATCCAGCCGCGGTACACGGCCGGACCGCTGCTAGAGACCGAGGCGACCGCGCGGCGCACGTCTCCGCCCCGCGCCAACGCGTCGTGGTCGACCACCGCCACATCCATCCCGGCAGCACGTGCAGCCCGCGCCTCCGCGGCGAAGTGCTCGTCCGGGTGGCGCGGCCGAAGCGGGTCCGCGGGAACCAACAAGATCACGCCTGCATCATGCCCCAGGTGGCCGTTCGACCTCGACCTGTTATCGCGGCCCGCCGCCCGGTCCCGGCACGAGCGGGCATGACGCGGTCAGCGTTCGCCCCGAGCGTGGCGTCCAGGCCAGGGCGGGGGTCGAGTACGCGTCCATGTCCCTACGACTCTCGCGTGCGGTTACGGCGGTGGTGGACGAGCAGCGTGACCGCGCAGAGCACCGCCACCAGGCCGAACGCCGAGCTGATCCACGGGTTGTCCGCTGCGGTCGACAGCACCACGTTGGCCGCCGCACTGATGAAGAGCACCAGCCACAGCAGCGGGCGTAGCAGGCCGCCCGGCTTCTTCGGCGCGGCGACCGGGGTCTCGGTGATGCGGTACGGGTCGGTCATGACTGCCTCCTTGAGCGAGCGTTCCTCGATGCCGTCAACGCTAGGCGCGGGGTGTGGCGGGGACGATCCCGCCAGCTCGACGACAGTGGTACAGCAGGCTGTACCTTCCGCGCCGAGCGTTGCCGGGCGCGGCCCGTGGTGGCCTATGTTGGCGGGGGAGGTGGGTCGATGGCGTACGTGCGAGGCCGGGTTCGCGCCTCGGTCGACGCTCTGGAGCACCTGGTCGGAGGGCTGGGCACGGCCACGCTGGCGCTGGGCGCGCTGCTCTGGGCGGTGATCGTGGCGGTGACCTGCCTGCTCGGGGTGGGGCTGCTGGCGGCGCCCGGTGCGTTACGGGCGGTGCGCTGGGTGAGCGACCGCGAGCGGGCCCGGCTGTCCCGCTGGGGCGAGCCGATCCCCACGCCGGGGCCGGTGCCGGTCGGGTTGCGGACGGCGGCGCGCGATCCTTTCGTACGCCGGGAGCTGGGCTGGGTCGGGCTTTCCTCGCTCATCGGCCTGGCGACCGGGGTTGTCGGCCTCGCGCTGCCCCTCTCTGCCATGCAGTACGTCACGTTCCCCCTGTGGTACCAGCTGATCCCTGCCGACGCCGGCGCGCCGGGGATCGTCTGGTGGCGCATCGACGGATTGTCCGAGGCACTCGCGGTCGGGTTGCTCGGGGTCGGCTCGCTGGCCGCCGCGATCTGGTTCAGCCCGGTCCTGGCCCGTCTCCAGGCATGGCCGGGCCGGTTGCTGCTGCCTCCCCCGCCGGGTGTCGACCTGTCGCTGCGGGTGGCCGAGCTGACCGCCACCCGCGCTGCGGCGCTTGACGCCCACGCTGTCGAACTGCGCCGGATCGAGCGGTCGCTGCACGACGGCACCCAGAACCGGTTGGTCGCGGTCAACGTGTTGCTGGGTGCCGCGCGGCGGGCCGTGCGCCGCAATCCGGACCGCGCCGACGAGATCCTCGGGCAGGCGCAGGACGCCGCGGAACAGGCACTCGGAGAGCTGCGTACGGTGGTGCGCGGGATCCTGCCGCCCGTGCTGGACGACAGGGGTCTCGCCGGCGCGCTGGCGGGCCTGGCCGGCAGCTGCGTGGTGCCCTGCCGACTTGAGGTGGACGTGGCTGTGCGGTGCGCGGCCTCGGTCGAGGCCACCGCGTACTTCGTGGTGGCCGAGGCGCTGACCAACGTCGTCCGGCACAGCGGTGCGAGCCGGGTGGACGTGGCCGTGCGCCGCGAGCGCGGTCGGCTGCTGGTGTGCATTGAGGACGACGGGCACGGCGACGCGGACGAGACACGTGGCTCAGGGCTCACCGGTATCCGCCGGCGGGTCGAGGCGTACGACGGCCGGATGACGCTGACGAGCCCACCGGGAGGGCCGACGAGAATGGACGTGGAGCTGCCATGCGGATCGTGATCGCCGAGGACGACCCGCTGCTGCGTGAGGGGTTGGCTCTGCTGCTGCGGGCGGAGGATCTGGACGTGGTCGCCACGGCCGGCACTCCGGGCGAGTTCCTGGTCGCCGTCGACGAACATGCGCCGGACGTCGCGATCGTGGACGTACGGATGCCGCCGACCCACACCGACGAGGGCATCGTGGCCGCGGTGGAAGCCCGGCGGCGCCGCCCCGGCCTCGCGGTGCTGGTCCTGTCGGCGTACGTGGAGCAGGCGTTCGCCACCGACCTGTTCTCGGTCGGCGCGGTCGGGCTCGGTTACCTGTTGAAGGAGCGGGTGGGCCGGGTCGAGGAGTTCCTCGCCGCGCTGCACCGCGTCGCGAACGGCGGCAGCGTGATCGACCCGGAGGTGGTGGCGCAGTTGCTCGCCCGCAACCGCCGGACGGACACGGCGCTGAGCGAGCTGTCGCCGCGTGAGCGTGAGGTGCTGGGGCTGATGGCCGAAGGGCTCGGCAACAGCGCGATCGCCGAGCGGCTGTTCGTCACCGACGGCGCGGTGCACAAGCACATCCGCAGCATCTTCTCGAAGCTTCAGCTTCCACCGGACGACCAGGCCGACCGCCGGGTCACCGCGGTGCTGCGCTACCTGGACGGCGGTCGGCGGTAGCGCCTGCTGTACCCGGACCTGGCAGCCCGCGGGATGGTCGCCGTTCTCGCACGTCAATAGCGTTTCTGGTGCGCGCAGTTCTTGCCGATGACACGGAAAGAGGCCACCAGAATGCCGGACTATCCGGGACAGACAATCGAACCGGCGGTACGCGTCGAACAACTCACCCGCGTGTACGGCGCCGGCCGTAACCAGGTGACTGCGCTTGCGGGCATCGATGTCGGCTTCGACAGGGGCACCTTCACCGCGGTGATGGGGCCCTCGGGCTCCGGCAAGAGCACGCTGCTGCAGACGGCGGCCGGGCTCGACCGGCCCACCTCCGGTCGGGTGGTCATCGGCGGCACCGAGCTGTCAGGGCTGTCCGAGACCCGCCTGACCGAGCTGCGTCGTACCCGGATCGGGTTTGTCTTCCAGGCTTTCAACCTGATCGGCGCGCTCACCGTCGAGGAGAACATCGTGCTGCCCCTGCGCCTGGCCGGCGTCCGTCCGGACCGGGCCTGGCTGACCCAGGTGGTCGAGCGGGTCGGCCTCGCCGACCGACTGCACCACCGGCCGGCCGCACTCTCCGGTGGCCAGCAGCAGCGGGTGGCGATCGCCCGGGCGCTGGCCACCCGCCCCGAGGTGATCTTCTGTGACGAGCCCACCGGCGCGCTCGACTCGCGGACCGCGGCGGAGGTGCTGACGCTGCTTCGCGCAGTCGTGGACGAACACGGGCTGACGGTGGTGATGGTGACCCACGATCCGATCGCCGCGTCGTACGCGGACCGCGTGCTCGTGTTGGCCGACGGTGCGATCGTCGCCGACCTTCCGCAGCTCGGAGCCGCCCGTATCGCCGAGCACCTGGCATCGCTGGATCGGCGGGTCCTCCGATGATCGGGCTCGCCGCCCGCCTCCTGCGGCACCGGGCCGGCCCCGCCGCCGCGACCCTGCTGGCCCTGATCGTCGGCGTGCTGATCCTGGTAGCGATGGGCACCCTCGTCGAGTCCGGGCTGCGGTTCCGCCCGGAGCCACGGCTCTGGGCCGCGGCCGACGTGGTCGTCGCCAACCGCACGGTCAGCCACACGTTCAGGGAGTTCGACGGCGAAACCACCACGAGCACCGTCATGCTGCCCGAGGGCGGCACGGTGGACGCGGCGCTGGTGGACCGGATCCGCCAGGTGCCGGGCGTCGCGGCCGTCACCGGCGACGAAGGGGTGCTGATCGGCTCACCCGCTGCAGTGGGACACGGCTGGGACACGTACGCCTTCACCGGTCGTCCGATCGCCGCGGGTGGCGCGCCACGGGCCGACGACGAAGTGCTGGTCGACACCCGTCTCGGCGTGGCGCCGGGCGACCGCATCGACCTGGTCGTCGGCGGGGTCGGCCGGTCGTACCGGGTGAGCGGAACCGCCGAGACCGGTTCGGCGGCGGTGTTCTTCACCGACGCGCAGGCCGCCCGGTTGTCCGCCCACCCGGGCCGGGTGGATGCGATCGGCGTGCGGATGGTGCCCGGCGCCGACGTCGGCGCCGTACGCGAGATCGCATCGGCGGCCGGCGCCACGACGTACGGCGGGAAAGACCGTGGGAACGTCGAGCAGTCGGAGAACCAGGCCGCCCAGACGTTGCTGGTCAGCGCCGGATCGGCTTTCGGGGGGTACGTCGTCCTGCTGATCGTCTTCGTGGTGGCCGGCACCATCGGGCTGTCCGTCCGGCACCGTCGACGTGACCTGGCGTTACTGCGCGCGGTTGCGGCCACGCCGGGGCAGGTGCGCCGCATGCTGATCGCCGAGGCCGCGCTGCTCGCCCTGATCGGCTCTGCGATCGGCGGCCCGGCCGGCCTGCTGGCGGCCCGCTGGGTGCACGGCGAGCTGGTCGGGCGGGGGTTCGTGCCGGAAAGCTTCCCGATGGTCGGCGGCCTGTTCGCGGTGCCGGCCGCGATCGGTACGGCGGTCCTCGTGGCGGTGCTCGCCGCGTTGGTCGCCGCACGCCGGGTGACCGGGATCAAGCCGATCGAGGCGCTCGGCGAGATCGCTGTCGAGCATCGGCGTAGCGGCCGGGTGCGGCTGATCGCCGGCGTGCTGACGCTGGCGGCGGCCGGCACCTCCGGGGCGTTCACGCTCGGTGCCGCCGGGTCGACCGGGGCACTGGCCGGCGCGGTCGGCATGCTGTACCTGTTCGTCATCGCGGTGGCGCTGCTCGCACCGAGGATCAACGCGTACGCGGCACGCCTGCTCACACCGTTGTTGCCGCGGATGTGGCGGGTCAGCGGCTATCTGGCTGCGGCCAATCTGCGGGCCAACGCGCAGGGCATGGCGACCGTCCTGACCGCCCTCGTGCTGTCCGTGGGGTTCGGCGGCTCGGTCTGGTTCCTGCAGACCAACCTGGAACGGCAGACCACCACGCAGAGCAGCGCGGGAACCCTCGCCGACCGGGTGCTTGTCGCTCCGGGTGGGCTGCCGGCGGACGCGGCGCGGGAGATCCGCGAGTTGGCCGGGGTGCAGGCGGCCACCGGTGTGCACCGTACGCAGGTGGTGGTGCGGGCGCTCGACGGAATCGAGCCGGTCAGCGCGCAGTCGGTCGACCCGGCGGGCATCACGGCGACGATGGACCTCGCCGTGCGCGAGGGCAACCTGGCCGACCTGCGCGCGGGCACTGTCGCCCTGTCCGCGACGCAGGCGTCCTCGTCCGGCTGGGACGTCGGCGATCAGGCGAAACTCTGGCTGGGCGACGGCACCCCTGTCACGTTGGACGTCATCGCGGTCTACGACCGTGGCCTCGGATTCGGCGACGTCACGCTGGCCGCCGAGACGGTCGCCGGGCACACGGCCGGGAATACCAACGACGAGATCCTGGTCAGCGCCGGCCCGGAGGCCGACACCGCATTGGCCACCTGGTCGGCTGGGCGACCAGGCACCGAGGTTCTCGACGCCGCCACCCGTACGCGCCTGATCAGCACCGATTTGGCGCTCGGTGCCTGGCTGAACCGGCTGCTGATCGGCGTGATGGTGGGCTACGCGGCGCTGGCGGCGGCCACCACGATGGTGATGGCCGCGCTGGCCCGCCGCCGCGAGTTGGCGTTGCTGCAACTGGTCGGGGTCACCCGCCGTCAGATTCGACGGATGGTCCAGGCCGAACAGGCCGGGCTCCTCGGCAGCGCGGTGCTGATCGGCGCGACGATCGCGGCGCTGACCCTGAGCGCGATCGTCAACGGACTGACCGGCAGCCCGATCCCGTACGTCCCGCCGCTCGGTTGGGTGGCGGTGCTCGGCGGCACCACTCTGCTGGCGTTGGCAACCACTGTGTGGCCCGTCCGCCGGCTGCTCGGCGCTCCTCCGATCGACAACATCGGTGTGAAGGAGTAGACGTCGCGGCTCGAACATGGACGACCGTGCCGCCTCCGCGTACGTCGCTGGGGCAGCACGGTCGGCTCTGGCTGATGCCGGCGCCCGTCCAGGGACCGTCAACCCCAGGCGCACCCGACCTGCTCCCACGACACCGGCCATGACCAGCCGCCCTCACTGACGCTGCGCCCTATCAGGGCAGATGCGGACGCACGGACCGGCGGCTGGATCCGTCCTCATTCGATCAGCTAAGTTGTGCAGCCATGACTACCGGGACGGCATCGCGCCACGCACAGGTTGGTGACCCGGTGCCCTTCTGAGCGCCGTACGGGCCGGTACCGGCCCGCTCACGGATCGAGATTCCTGCACTTCCGCGCGGGCTCCACCTCCGTCGTGTTGACCAAGGCTCTAGACCTCAACGACGACAGGAGAAGTCATGCCCACCAAAACGCTGCACATCCCCACTGCGGACGGCCAGGCCGACGCGTTCGCCGCGCTCCCCGACGCTGGCGGGCGACGCCCAGCAGTGCTGATGTACCCGGACGGCTTCGGCATCCGGCCCGCGCTTCGGCAGATGGCCTGTGAACTGGCCGAGCACGGATACTACGTGCTCGTCCCCAACATCTTCTATCGACACGGACCGGCACCCCTGATCGAGCTCCCCGAACACATCGGAGACGAAGCCCGGCCGGCGATTTTCGCCGAACTCATGCCCATGATTGAAACGCACACCGCCGAACGGACCCTGAGCGACGCCGACGCCTATCTCAGGTTCCTCACCACCCAACCCGAGGTCAGTACCGGACCGGTCGCGGTGACCGGCTACTGCATAGGTGGCCTCATGGCGGTACGCACCGCTGCGGCCCACCCCGGCCAGGTGGCTGCTGTTGCCGGATTCCACGCCCCCGTAGGCGCCGACGGCCCGGACGTCCTCTCCAAGCTCACCGCCCAGCTCCACTTCGGTCACGCCGAGGGCGACATAACCCCTGAGGCCCTCAAGGAGCTCAACGAGGTTCTGAATGCCTCGGGCGTCAGCTACACCTCCGAGATCTATCCCGGCACCATCCATGGCTTCACCATGTCCGACACCGACGCATTCAACCCGGCCGCGCTGCAACGCCACTGGGACCGCCTGCTGTTCCTGCTCGGCAACACCCTGCCCACCAGCTGATCGTTGAGTTGTTCTGGGGTCAGGCTGCCCGAGTCGGCGGGCTGGCCCCAGCAACGTTGTCGTTCGCTGCAGATGCAAAGAGGCTCACCACCCACCTCGAACCAGCGCCTCGAACGATCGGCGGCAGATCCGGATGGTCGGTGACGACACCCGGGGCTCCGGATCAGCAGCCGAGCCGCTTGCTCGACAGGGCGATGTCGTCAATCCAGAGGTCGAACTCCCCCGGTGTCGTGCCGCCCTGGTAAAGCTGCCAGCCGATCTTCACCGTGTCGACAGTCGGCAGGACGAAGGGAACATCGTTGCCGCCGTGGTCACTCGTGGAGGCCGTCAGCTCCGGGTTCGCCACGCCATCGATCCACACCGCGACGCGGTTGTCCGCGGCGTCCATCTCCCACTCGAAGCACTGCCAGGTGTCCTCAGCGACCGGGGCGGACTCCCGCCAGTTGGTCCAGTCGCCGGTCGGACCGCCGTCGGCGCCGACCCCCCAGAAGGTTCCGGGGACCGTGGGCGCGTACTGGCCACCGACCGGACGGACGACCTCCGCGCTGCCGGTGCCGGTTGCTTCCACCAGCGTGAAGTGCGCCCAGTCCGGGGCCGTGGGGAAGGCGTCGACGCGCAGGCGCATCCGTCCGTAGAAGCGGTTGCCCGGCGCGGCGAAGTCGTCGACGCGCAGGAAGGCGCGTCCGTTGTCAACAGTGTGGATGTGCAGCACCTGGTTGCCACGACGGGCACGTTCGACGGTGAGCGTGCCGTGGCGGGTGTCGACGCCCCAGTTCAACGTGCTGGGCCCCCCGGGAGGCAGTCGCTCGAAGTCCTCACAGAAGAGCAGGCCACTGCGGCACGAGGGCGGAGAGGCCCCCGATGCTCCGGCCGGAACGCTGCCGACGGCGGCACCGAGAATCAGGGCGGCGCTGAACACTGCGAGAAAACTGCGCATCGTCATCCTCCAAGACGGCTGGTGCCCCACCACAGGGGCCGGGCCAGCAGGAACACCGCCGCATCAACCCCCACAGTATCGATGAACGTCATTATATGTGAGGGGGTTGGCTTCGGTCGGCCGGCAGTGGATTCCCACCAGGAGCCGGCAAGCGTCCGGTCGACCATCGTGGACCGGGGTCCGACCGGCCGCGACGGCACCCAGGCCCGGAGCAGGTGACTCCGGGCCTGCCCGGCACCCGTCGCCCACTGTCACGACGCGCCTCGCATCCAGCTCCAGACCCAGCGCTCGGTGCTCGTCGGCCCAGTAACTGACCCCACCCGTTCGACCGGGGCTGGTAGCGTCCGCCGAACATGAAGATCATGGGGGAAACATCGATGAACCGAACTCGACTCGTCCTGACTGGCTTGGCCGTTGCGGCGGCGATCGCAGTGTCCGGCTGCGATCCGCAGCCCGAATCTGAGGGCACCGCAACCTCGCCGTCCCCGGCGGCCTCGAGCGCCGCCCCGACCGGCGGTGCGGCCACCACCGCGGCCAGCACCGCCGCCAACGACGCTGCCACAGTGAAGGCCTGCGCCGACATCAAGAAGGACATCAAGGACAACGCAGCCAAGGTCACCAAGGCTGAAAAGATCGGCCCGCCAGCCGGGCACTTCGCGGTCAGTGCCCAGTGGGCCGCCGGCTCGGTCGCGATCCTGGCGCACGCGATGGGTGCCAACGAGGCAGTCACCGCCGCCTCCGAAAAAATTCAGAACGAGATGATGGGCCTGAGCGACGCGTACAACAAGTCCGCCGACGCCAAGCCCAGCAAGAAGGCCCTGGAAGCCGCCATCAAGGAGCTGGACACCGCCTGCTCGGCCGCCTGACCGGTTCGACCACGCAATCGGCGGTGACCGTCACCTGGACGGTCACCGCCGATTCGTGGACTGATCCTCGGCTACGGCCCCATCGAGACGGAACGGCTGCCTGAGAAATTCCGGCTGCTAGCCCGCCGCTTCTCGGCTGGGACGGGGAGGCGGGCGGTCAGGTCCGGCGGTGTGAGATCCGTTTGACAATCCGGGCTCGGACGGCCCGGATTGTCACCGCCTACGCCGGTTCGCGCACACCGCCGTCGCCCCCGCCGTCATCCGGCATCGGTTCGACAGGGGCCTGCGGCAGTTCGTCGGGTGTGTCCGGCAGCAGCTCGCCGGCGTCGTCCGGTGCGGGTTCACGCGGGTCGATGGGCGGATACTGTTCGGGGTCGAGGTCCGGTCCAGTCATCCAGCGAGTATCCGTCACATGCGGGGCTGCCGCTCGTGGGACCGAAGGGCCACGCCCCGCCGAACGTCGGACATGCGGGGCCGGACACACTCGTGTCAACCTGTGGGGCCGCCACCGGCGGTGCTGATGACCGCCATCATGACCAGGGTGCGCTGCCGCCGCCGGGTCAGCAGCGCGAAGCAGGCGGTGAGCGCCACCAGATCCAGCTCGGCCCACTCGCCGGTGACGTCGACGCGGATCGGCCCGCCCGCCCGGCCGGGGAGGCGCACCGCGAGCCGATGCCCGTCGCGGACCAGCTCACCGCCGCAGCGACCGGGCGCCCAGCGCGTCACCCCGCCCGGCCCCGGCACGTGTGACCGGCTCGGGTCGAGCCGCACCGCGGCGCCGTGCTCGGCCCGCGCTGTGACCCCGATGCGCCGGCGGTCGGTCGGCTCGACCGTCCAGAGGCCCGCGTCGGTTCGGATCTCGCCGCATCGCCAGGTCCAGCCGGTGGTACGCAGCCAGGCGCGCGGCCCGGCACCGGAGTCGAGGACGAAGGCGCCATGCTGCTTGCGTACGGTCAGCGCGGTCATCGGTTCAGCCCTTCCCGGCGCGGCCGGGCAGGCCGAGGATGAGGACGACGCCGACGCTCAGGTGCAGCAGCGCGAGCGCCGCCTTCGCTCCCCCACCGACGCCGCTCGGCGGCCCGATCAGCAGTGACAGCAGCAGGACCGCGACCGCGATCGAGGTCCACCAGACGCGCGCCCGGTTGGTGAGGTGTTCCAGCACCGCGAGTATCGCCCAGCCGAGCAGTGCCGCGACGGCGGCGGCCACCACGACCGCGGCCAACGTGATCTGCCGGGTCGCGTCCGGGGTGCCGGCCGCCAGGTCGACGCCGGCCGCCGAGTGCAGGATCGCGAACTCCGCCGCCGCCACCAGGATCGCACCGGCCGCCACCGCGGCTCGACGCAGGAAGAGGTTGTTCGTCATGCCCCGAGTCTGTGGACCGGCCCGGGTCGGGCACGTCGGTCCCGACGCCGCGGCGCGTACACCCGTCGGCGACGCCGCGTACTACCAAAGGAGGTGGCCCTGCCCTCCGCGAGCCCATTAGCCTGCGCTGGTGGATGCGGCGACGTGCGACGTGGACCCGCCGCGGACGTGGCGTTCCGTCCCGGTGGGAGCGGCGACCGTGGCGATGGGCGTGCTCATCGCGACCGTGCTGTGGTCCGCCACCCGCTCCGGGCCGACCGCCCTGGTCCGCGCCGATGTCGCGCTGGCGGTGGCCGCCCTGGCCCTCGTCCCGGTGGTCGTCCGCCGCCCGGAGGTCGCTGGTGTGCTGGCCGGCCTGCTGGTGGCACTGTCGCCGGTGGCCACCCCGGTGGCGAGCTTCGCGGTGCTGTTCACCGCCCGCAACCGGCCGTTCCGGCAGGCCGTGGTGGTGGCGGCGGTCGGCGTGGCGGGCGAGGCGGTGCAGGCGGTGTGGCGGCCGATACCCAGCCTGCCATACGGGTGGCGGCTGGTGCTGATGACGGCCGCGTACGCTGCCCTGCTGGGCTGGGGCACCTGGGCGCAGGCTCGTCATGCCCTGCTGGCGGCACTGCGGGACCGGGCCTGGCGGGCGGAGCGGGAGCAGGAACGCCGGGTCGTCGAGGCCCGGGCGGCCGAGCGCAGCCGGATCGCGCGGGAGATGCACGACGTGCTGGCCCACCGGCTGTCGCTGCTGGCAGCGGCCGCCGGCGCGATGGAGTACCGGCCGGACGCGCCACCCGAGCGGCTCAGCGCCGCCGCCGGGGTTATCCGCGCCAGCGCGCACCACGCCCTCGACGAGCTGCGCGAGGTCATCACGCTGCTGCGCAGTGACGACGCCGAGGCGCCGGGGGACACACCACCCGGGCAGACCCTCGCCGATCTGCCGCGCCTGGTCGAGGAGGCCCGGGCCGCCGGGCAGCACATCGAGGTCGACGAACCCCTCGGCCCACCGGTCGAGGTCCCCCCGACGGTCGGCCGCACCGCCTACCGGATCGCGCAGGAGGCGCTGACCAACGCCCGCAAGCATGCCGCCGGGCAGCCGGTCCGACTAGCCCTCGGCGGGGCGCCCGACTCCGGCCTGAGCATCACGGTGAGCAACCCGACCACACCCGACAGCGGTGCCACCGGGCACGACGGCGCGGGCCTGATCGGTCTCGCCGAACGGGCCGCCCTCACCGGTGGCCGCGTCACCCACCACATCGACGCCTCGGGTCGGTTCCACCTCACCGCATGGCTGCCGTGGTCGAGGTGACGGGCCTGGTCCGGGTCGTCATCGTCGACGACGACCCTCTGGTACGGGGAATGCTGACGATGATGCTGGACGGCGCTGACGGGATCGTCGTCGTGGGCGAGGCCGCCGACGGTGCTGCGGCGATCACCGCAGTGGACCGGCACATGCCCGACGTGGTGCTGATGGACATCCGGATGCCCGGCGTCAACGGCATCACCGCCACCGAACGCCTGCGCCGCCGCGCCCGGCCGCCGGAGATCATCGTGCTCACCACGTTCGACACCGACGAGGATGTGGTGCGGGCGCTACGGGCCGGGGCCAGCGGCTTCCTACTCAAGGACACCCCGCCGGAGCAGATCAGCCAGGCCGTCCGCGCCGTCGCCGCCGGCAGTCCGATGCTGTCGCCGGGCGTCACGCGCCGTCTCATGCAGCGGGTCGCGTCCGGCGCCGAGTCCTACGAGCACGCGCGTGGCCGGCTGGCCCTGCTCACGCCCCGGGAACGTGACGTCGTACGGGCCATCGCGCAGGGACGCTCCAACGCCGAGATCGCCACCGAGCTGCTGATGAACGTGACCACAGTGAAGGCCCACGTCTCGCACATCCTGACCAAGCTGGACCTCGACAACCGCACCCAGATCGCCCTGCTCGCCCATGACGGCCGGCTCGCCTGAGCAGGAGGTCAGGCCATTGCGCGGACGCGGTCGGGCGCGATGGTGAGCAGAATCCGCGTCTGGTCCCGGCCCATTCGCACGATCGCTGAACCCGACCCCATGATCAGAGTGGCGGTTGACCTGCGGTTGCGCTGACCTGGTCCGGCAGTTCCGGGCCAGACGCCCGGTCGCCGCCGTCTCGCAGCCGGATGGAATGCCATGCCGCGCGTACGTGGCTGCGCATGACCGACTCCGCCCAGTCGGGGTCGGGCGCGGCCAGGGCCGCCACCAGTTCGTGGTGGTGAGCGAGGCTACGGCGCAGCGCGTCCGGGCTGTAGCGGGAGAAGGTACGCCAGACGAGCGGCATCTGGATCACCGATGAGACGACGCCGGCGAGTCTGCTGTTGTCGGACGCCTCAAGGATCATCCGGTGGAACCGGTTGTTCAGCTCGGTGAGCTCGTCCACATCGGTCGGTCGTCCGTCTGGAGCCACCTCGTCCATCCGGTGGGCCAGCGCGTCGAGCGCGTCCACGTCGATGGCGCCCGTGGTCGCCGCCAGTCGACAGCCCCACGGCTCGAGCACGGCCCGCAGGCTGAAGATTTCGTCGAGATCGTGGATGCTCCACGCCTGGACCTGCACGCCACGGTTGCGTTCGTGGCGGACCAGTCCCTCCGCGGTCAGCCGTCTGAGCGCCTCCCGGACAGGCGTGCGACTCACCCCGAACGACTCGGCCAACTCGCCCTCGCGGAGCCACGCGCCGGCCGACCGTTGCCCGGACAGGATCTGTTCCCGGATCAGTCGATAGGCGTCGTCGGCGGCGTGGCCATTGTCGGCCTCCCGCGGTGGCGTGTGGTCGCTCATGATGCTCGGCACCGTAGCAACACGGCAGGTTGTATGCAATCTTCCTGCAGGCCATTGACACCGGAGGAGCACGGGCCTACTTTCCCAGCACAACCTGCTGTAACGACAGTCACAGACCTGTGAATTGCATGCAAAGAGACGTTGATTGAGGGGTTCATGAGCACTCCACTGCCGCTTGACGACATCCGGGTGATCGAGCTCGGGCAGCTGCTGGCGGGGCCGTTCTGCGGTCAACTCCTGGGTGACTTCGGCGCGGAGGTGATCAAGGTCGAGGACCCGGGTCAGGGCGACCCCATGCGGCAGTGGGGGCGCGAGAAGCCGTACGGCAAGTCGCTCTGGTGGCCGGTGGTGGCGCGGAACAAGAAGTCCGTGACCGCGAACCTGCGGGCCGAGGAGGGTCAGGATCTGGTACGCCAGCTCATCGCGCGGGCGGACGTGTTGATCGAGAACTTCCGGCCCGGCACGTTGGAGCGCTGGGGGTTGGCCCCGGAGCGGCTGTGGGAGATCAACCCCGGCCTGATCGTCACCCGCGTGACCGGCTTCGGGCAGACGGGCCCGTACTCGTCACGTGCCGGATACGGATCGGTCGGCGAGGCGATGGGCGGAATTCGGTACGTGACCGGCGACCCCGATCGCCCTCCGGCCCGGGCCGGCGTCTCTCTGGGAGATTCGCTGGCGGCAACGTTCGCCTGCCTGGGCACCCTGGTGGCGCTGCACCAGCGCGGACGCACCGGTCGAGGCCAGGTGGTGGACTCGGCCATCTACGAGGCCGTTCTGGCGATGATGGAGTCACTCATCCCCGAGTACCAGATCGCCGGCTACCAGCGGGAGCGGACCGGAACGACCCTTCCGAACGTGTCCCCGAGCAACGTCTACCCGACGGCCGACGGCGAGATGGTGCTGATCGCGGCGAACCAGGACACGGTCTTCCGCCGGCTCGCCGAGGCGATGGGACGGGTGGAGCTGGCCACCGACGAGAAGTACGCCACCCACGGCGCCCGAGGCCGGTGGATGGAGCAGCTGGACGGCCTGGTCGCCGAATGGAGCTCGACGCTGGCGGCCGACGATCTGCTCGAACGGCTGCACGCCAAGGGCGTTCCGGCAGGCCGCATCTTCAGGGCCCGGGACATGCTCGAGGACCCGCACTTCGCCGCGCGGGAGGCGATCGTCCGGCTGACCCACCCCGGTCTCGGGGAGTTCGCCATGCACAACGTCGTACCCAAGCTCTCTGACAGCCCGGGCCGGGTCCGGCACGTCGGCCCCGAGCTCGGTGAACACAACGAGGACATCTATCGCGACCTGCTGGGGCTCGGCGACGACGCGATGGCGTCGCTGCGTTCTGCCGGCGTCATCTGAGGAGGAACCATGACCTACCGACTCGGTGTGGACGTGGGGGGAACGTTCACCGACATCCTGCTGATCGACGAGGCGACCGGAGAGACCTACCGGGCCAAGACCTCCTCCACGCCCGAGGACCAGTCCATCGGGGTGCTGCGTGGCATCGAGCGGGCCTGCGAGGCCGCCGGCGTGCCCATGTCGGACATCACTGAGGTGTTCCACGGCACCACGGTCGCCACGAACGCGATCCTTGAGGGCAAGGGCGCCCGGGTTGGGCTGGTCACCACCGACGGCTTCCGGCAGGTGCTCCAGATCGCCCGTTCCTTCGTGCCAGGTGGCCTGGCCGGCTGGATCATCTGGCCGAAGCCGGAGCCACTGGCGGCGCTGGAGGACACCGTGGAGGTCGTCGGCAGGATCGGCGCCGACGGCGCGGTGGTGACCGACCTCGACGAGGCTGACGTCCGTACGAAGCTGCGCAAGCTCCGCGCGCAGGGCATCGAGGCGTTGAGCGTCAGCCTGATCAACTCCTACGCCAACCCGCAGCACGAGCGCCGGGTGGCCGAGCTGTCCGCGGAGGAGCTTCCGGGCGTACCTGTGTCGGTGTCGTCCTCGGTGTTGCCGGAGCTTCGCGAGTACGAGCGGACCATCACCACCGTCGCGAACGCGGCCGTGCAGCCGCAGGTGGCGCGCTACGTGGCCAACCTCGAGGCGCAGCTGCGCGAGTCCGGGGTGGACGGCCGGCTGTGCATCCTGCGCAGCGACGGTGGTCTGGTCTCCGCAGCCGTCGCCGCGGACAACCCGGTGAATTTGCTGCTGTCCGGCCCTGCCGGCGGGGTTACCGGCGCGACCTGGGTGGCGGAGCAGGCCGGCTACCCGGACTTCCTGACCTTCGACATGGGCGGCACCTCCACCGACGTCGCCCTGGTTCAGGGGCTCACGCCGCGGGTGGGTCGGGAGACCACGGTCGGGGACCTCAAGGTCCGCGCCACCTCCGTCGACGTACGCACCGTGGGTGCCGGTGGCGGATCCATCGCCCACGTACCGCCGTTGACCCAGGCGCTCCGGGTAGGGCCGCAGTCGGCCGGCGCCGCACCCGGTCCTGCCGCGTACGCGGCGGGCGGTGAGCAACCGACGGTGACCGACGCGAACGTGGTGCTCGGCTACCTGCCCACCGAACTGGCCGGTGGCGAGATCACGCTGGACCGTGCGGCGGCACGAGCGGCGGTGAAGTCGATCGCCGACGCCACCGGGCTGGAGTCGGTCGAGGCCGCCGCCGCCGGCATCATCGACATCGTCAACGAGAACATGTTCGGGGCGTTGCGGCTGGTGTCGGTGCAGCAGGGCTTCGACCCGCGCGACTACGCACTGGTGGCCTTCGGTGGCGCCGGCCCGTTGCACGCCAACGCTCTCGGCAGACTGACCGGGGCCTGGCCGGTGATCATTCCGCCGTCGCCGGGAGTGCTGTGCGCCTACGGCGACGCGACGACCAATCTGCGCGACGAGTCAGTGCGGACGTTGGTGCGCCGCTTCAACGAGATGACCGACGAGAGCCTTCGCGGGGTGCTCGCCGAACTCGCGAGCAAGGCGTGCTCCACGCTCAGCGATCAGGGCGTCCCCGAGGATGAGCAGCACGTCGTCTACTCCGCCGACCTGCGCTACCACGGACAGGGTTTCGAGATCCCGGTGGCAGTCGACATCGACGCCTTCGACGGGGCCGGCGGTGGGCTGGCCGCCCTGCGGTCGGCGTTCGACGCCGATCACCAGCGGCTGTTCTCCTTCGTTCTCGATGCCGAACACGAGCTGGTGACCGTCCGGGCCACCGCTCACGGTCCCCGGCCCCAGGTCGCCGCGCCCGAGCTGGAGCATGGTGACGCGGACCCGAGCCCCGCGATGCGGGCCCACCACCGCATCTGGGTCGAGGGCGCGGAAGTGGAAGCAGGCATCTACGACCGGGCCCTGCTGCGAGCGGGCAACGTCGTACCCGGTCCGGCGATCATCACCGAGATGGACTCCA
The DNA here is from genome assembly GCF_018070245.1 of Micromonospora sp. M61. Classification (NCBI taxonomy): domain Bacteria; kingdom Bacillati; phylum Actinomycetota; class Actinomycetes; order Micromonosporales; family Micromonosporaceae; genus Micromonospora; species Micromonospora sp. M61. The sequence continues at coordinate 101,887 of NZ_JAGPYA010000015.1, forward strand.
CCACCCTCGTTCTGCCCGGGCACACGGCTGCGGTGCACCCGAGCGGCAGCCTCCTCATCCGCCCCGCCGACACCCACCGGGAGAACTGACCATGGCACGCCTCATCGAGACCGCTACCGGACCGCTTCGCTCCGTGGATGTCGACCTGGTCACCATCGACCTGATCGAGAACGGGCTGCGCAACGCCCGCTACGAGATGGACGAGGTGCTCTTCCGGACCGCGCTGTCACCGGGGATCCGTGAGCAGCATGACGAGTTTCCGCTGATCGCCAACCCGGACGGCAAAATGATGGTGGGACAGTTCGGCCTGTCCATCCCCGACTTCCTGGAAAATTTCGACGGCGACATCGAGGAGGGCGACGTCCTGCTGACGTCGGACCCCTACTCCTGTGGTGCGGCGATCAGCCACGCGAACGACTGGCTCGTGGTGCTGCCCATCTTCTTCGAGGGCCGCATCGTGGGTTGGGCGGCGATGTTCGGGCACATGTCCGACGTCGGTGGCAAGACACCGGCGTCGATGCCGACCGATGCCCGCACCATCTTCGAGGAGGGCGTGGTCATCCCGCCCTTCAAGCTGTACCGCAAGGGCGTGCTCGCCGAGGACCCCCTGCGGATCATCCTCAACCAGGTGCGAAAGCCCGACTGGAACCGTGCCGACCTCAACGGCATCGTCGCGGCGTGCCGGACCGCTTCCCGTCGGGTCCAGGAGATGTGCGCCCGGTTCGGGGTGGACACCTACAATTCTGCGCTCGACCAGCTCCTGGACCGCAACTACCGGGCGATGAAGGTCCTGCTCGGAGCGGTCTTCAAGGAGGGCGAGACGCTGTCGTTCACCGACTACATCTGCGACGACGGTCTCGGCTACGGCCCCTACGAGCTCAAGCTCAGCCTGACCCGCACCGGTGACAAGGTGCTGCTGGACTTCACCGGCAGCAGCCCGCAGGCGCAGGGTCCGATCAACTACTACATCAACGAGAACCTCGTCCGGATGTTCTTCGGCATCTACATGATCACCGTCGCCGACCCGCAGATCCTCTGGAACGACGGCTTCTACCCGCTGGTCGACGTCACGATCCCCGACGACTCGTTCTGGAAGCCCAAGTATCCTGCCGCCCTCAACGCGCGTAACCACGGGATCGGTCGCGTCTTCGACCTGTTCGGCGGCCTGCTCGGTCAGACGAACCCCGGGCTGCTCAACGCGGCCGGTTTCTCGTCATCGCCGCACTTCATGTATTCGGGCACCTACGGGCCGGGTGAGCGCAAGGGCGAGTGGTTCCAGCTGTACTCGATCGGATTCGGCGGGGTTCCCGGCCGGCCGGTGGGCGACGGCCCGGACGGCCACTCGCTGTGGCCGTCGTTCGTCAACATCCCGTGCGAGTACCTGGAGTCCTACTATCCGCTGCGGATCGAACGCTGGGAGACCATCGCGGACACCGGTGGCGCCGGGCTCCATCGCGGCGGGAACGGCGTCGACGTGGCCTACCGGTTCCTGGAGGCCGGCACGATCGCAATCCACGACGACCGCTGGCTGACCTATCCGTGGGGGGTCAACGGTGGCGAGCCCGGTGCGCGCGGCCGCAAGTGGCTCGAACGCGCCGACGGCGGCACCGAGATCCTGGGCAGCAAGGTGCACGACGTGCCGGTAGCTCCCGGGGACGTACTGCACTTCGTCACCTGGGGTGGCGGCGGGTGGGGCGACCCGCTCGCCCGCGACCCGGAACTCGTGGGCCTCGAGGTCCGCCGGGGCCTGGTCAGCCCCACAGGGGCCCGCCGCTTCGGCGTGGTCTGCGACGAGGCCGGCACCGTCGACGTCGCGGCCACCGAGGAGGTACGGGCCGAGCTGCGCCAGGGACGTCCGGACCCACTGCCCACGTTCGACATGGGACCGCCGATGGAGACCATCCTGGACCGGTGCCTGGAGGAGACCGGTCTTCCTGCTCCTCGGCCACCTGTCGCCCGATGAGCCCCGTGCCGGACAGCAGCGACGACGGATTCGGGGGCGCGCTCCTGCCCGGCGCCCGTCCCGCGGTGCTCGTCATCGACCTGATGCGGGCCTACTTCGATCCGGCCAGCCCACTGTGCCTGCCGTCCGCGGACTGCCTGCAGTCGGCTGGCCGGGTCATCGCCGCAGCCCGCGACCACCGGGTTCCCGTGCTGCACACCCGCGTCGCGTACGGGCCCGGCGGTGTCGACGGAGGCCTGTTCGTCCGGAAGGTCACCGCCCTTCAGCAGCTCTTCTCCGGCGGTGGCGCGATGGGTGAGCTGATGCCGCAGGTCTCCCCCGCCGAGGATGAACTGGTGCTGGTCAAGCAGTACGCCAGCGCCTTCTTCGGCACGTCGCTGGCCTCCACCCTGCGGGCGGAGCGCATCGACACCGTCGTGCTGGTCGGCGTGAGCACGAGCGGTTGTGTCCGTGCCACGGCGGTGGACGCGATCCAGCACGGCCTCGTCCCACTGGTGGTCTCCGAAGCGGTGGCGGACCGCGCCCCCGGCCCGCACGAGGCGAGCCTGTACGACCTGCAAGCCAAGTACGCCGAGGTGATCAGCGAGGCCAGGGCCGTCGCGTACCTGTCGGAGGAGCGATGACAGTCATGGTCGACATCGTCGAGGTCTCGCCCCGTGACGGCCTGCAGAACGAGGCGACGCTACTCACCACCGCCGACAAGGTGGAGCTCACCGAGCGGGCGGTACGCGCGGGAGCCCGGCGAGTGGAGGTGACCAGCTTCGTCAATCCCGCCCGCGTTCCGCAGATGGCGGACGCGGACGAGCTGATGGCCGCGCTCCCCCGCCACGACGGCGTCCGATACGCGGGCCTGGTGATGAACCGCCGCGGCCTGGACCGAGCTCTGGCTGCGGGGGTCGACGAGATCAACGTCGTCGTCGTGGCCACGGACACCTTCTGCGGCCGCAACCAGGGCATGACCACCGCCCAAGCCTGTGACACGGCCGCGGTGCTGGTGCAGGCGGCTCGCGAGGCAGGGGTGTTCACGACGGTGACAGTGGGTGCCTCGTTCGGATGCCCGTTCGAAGGCGAGGTCCCGCCGAACCGGCTGCGGGAGGTGCTCGCCCGGGTGCGGGACGTGGGACCGGACGAACTGGCCCTCGCCGACACCATCGGAGTGGCCGTACCCTCCGACGTCACCGAACGGCTGACGCTCGCCCGGGAGATCACGCAGTCCCGCACACCGCTGCGGCTGCACCTGCACGACACACGGCACACCGGCGTGGCCAACGCGGTCGCGGCAGTCCAGGCGGGCGTCACCACCCTCGACGCCAGCATCGGCGGAACAGGCGGGTGCCCGTTCGCGCCTGCGGCGACCGGAAACGTCGCCACCGAGGATCTCGTCTACCTCTTCGACCGGATGGGGCGGCCCACCGGCCTGAATCTGGAGGAACTCACCTCGGCCGTCTCCTGGCTGGAACGGAGGCTCGGGAAGCAGCTCCCCGGCGCTCTGCTCCGGGCGGGCGGTTTTCCCGCCTGAGCCCGGCCCGGACGCTGGACAGCTGTCGCACGCCCGCCAGTGCGCCCCACCAGGTGGTGGGGCGCACTGCCGGCGACGACCTACCGGTTGCCGCCCTGGTCGTGTGGGACGGTGACGGTGACGGTGCAGCCGACCGGCCGTCCGATCTCGTCATGGCCGGTGTACGTGAGGTGGTACACCCGGTCCCCCGCGTCGCCGGCTCGTTCGGCCCGTAGCTTGCCGCTCGTGTCCGGCGTGCCAATGGCGAATCCGCTGACGTCCGCGGCGTCACCCCCGGTCACGCTGGCCAGGGTGAACGCGTTCGGGCCGAGCACCCCGTCGTGCAGGTCCACGGTGACGTTGACGTCGACCAGCTTGTGGTTCGGCGGCCACAGGACCGGTCGGTCCGGCACACAATCGAGCTGCCGTACGGGTAGTGGGTTCGCCAGGGTTGCGGTGGCGTGTCCGATGGTCGCGGTGAGCCTGCCGCCTGCTTCGTAGTACATGTGCGCGGTACGCCCGTCGAAGTAGAACGTCGGCGCGGCCGAGCGGCCGAGGTCGGGCGCGGCGGACATCGAGTCGTGCACGACGCCGAGGTGGATCTCCTGGTCGAAGTCCTGCCCGACGTCCACCGCGTGCATGTTGCCGTCGGCGGCGTGGTAGATCACCAGGTTGCGGTCGTCCCAGCGCAGGAAGAACGGTCCAGAGGCGTTCGGGCCTTCGATGCCCTGCGGAGTCACGATCGGTTCCGGCTGCATGGCCCAGGTCCGCGCGTCGTTGGAGACCGCCCAGCGGATCCGCCGCGACACTGGCCCGGTCGGTCCCGGCAGCGCAGCGGTCGGGTTGTCCATGAAGAGCATCAGGTACCGGGTGCCCAGGCGGGGCACGGACTGCTCGAACACCCGGGCGTACGAGGTCTCGCCGCCGGTCGTGTCGTCCCGGCTGACCGCCGTACCGCCGTAGCTGAAGTGGATGCCGTCGTCGGAGGTCGCGTACCGGGTGATGGAGTTCTCGCCGTGGAAGTAGAGGAAGAGCTTGCCCTCGCCCTCGATCCACACCGCGTGCGGCGAGGAGATGTGGCTGACCGTCGAGTAGTACGGCAGCCAGGTGTTGCCGATCAGGGGGTTGGCGACGTATTCGGTCCACGGACCGTTGATTGAGTCGGAGTACGCGAGGGCGATCCCACCGGGACGCTCGTGCGGTGCGTAGTACAGGTAGTAGGTGCCGAGCGGGTTGGGAAAGTAGTCGGCAGCCCGGATGACGCTCGGGAAGATGAACTCGTTCGTCGGGTTGTAGGCGAGGGTGCCCTTGTCGAACGCGGTGCCCTGGTAGGTGAACTGGGGGAAGTCGAGCGCGGCGTCGGCGGCTGCTGGCCGGGCGCCGGCCACGGCGGCGACGAGCAGGCCGGCACTGGCGGCCGCCAGGACAGCACGTCGGGACGACGGGGCGGATGGTCTCGTCATGCGGCTTCCTCTTCGGTCGGTCGGTCGGCTCGTCGGCACGAGCGGTGCGGAGTGACGCTGAGTAAGAACACAGGGGACACCGCTCGGCGGACACCTCTGGCGTCACCGAGCTAATACGTATTAGCATCTATGTTTCTCGAAATGTTGCGCGCTCGACCGCGTTTCTGTCAAGAGCGGCTCGCCGCCCTCCCGGTCCGCCCGCCCCACCGCCAACCAATCGGGAACCCGATCGCTAATGCGCATTAGTCCAGGGGGTTCATCTCCACGAAATGTTGCGGACACCCCTTGACACGTGCCGGCCCACCCACCAAGCTCCTTCCCAACACCGAGGCTAATACGCATTAGCCCCACCGGAAGGACCCGACGTGACCGCTCCCCCTCGACGCGTCACCCAGCGTGACATCGCGCGGATGGCCGGTGTCAGTCAGGCGACCGTGTCGCTGGTGCTCAACAATCGGACCGACGCCGAGGTCCGCATCGCACCGGAGACCCGGGACCGGGTGTTGCGGGTCATCGCCGAGACCGGGTACGCCGCCGACCCCGTGGCCCGCCGCCTCGCCTCGCGGTACAACCGGATCATCGGCGTCTTCACGTACGAGCCCGCGTTCCCCAGCGGCAGCCGGGACTTCTTCCACCCGTTCCTGCTCGGCATCGAGGACTACGCCGAACGGTTCGGCTGCGACCTGCTGCTGTTCACCAGCGCGCCGGTCGTGGACGGCCGGCGACGAATCTTCCACCAGGACAACCGGCTACGTCTGGCCGACGGGTGCATCCTGCTCGGACGCGAGATCGACGGCGCGGAGCTGCACCGGCTCAACCGCGATGGATATCCGTACGTCGCCGTCGGGCGCCGGGACGACGCCGGCGGCCCGGTCCCCTACGTCGGCGCCGACTACGCCTCGGCGGTGTCCCAACTCGTCGAGATCGCGCTGCGGCACGGTCACCGCCGCCTGACGTACGTGAGCGCGGGCACCACCGCGGAATCCTCCGAAGACCGGCGCCGCGGGTTTCATGCCACCGCGGCGACCGCGGAGAGCGCGGGGCAGATGTCGGCGCTGGCCAGCGAGGCCGACGCCACCATCGACACCCTGCTGGCCGACGGGACCACCGGCGTCTTCGTCGAGGACTTCGCCACGGCGGTCGCGCTGCAGTCGGCAGCCCGTCGGCGCGGCCTGACCGTGCCCGGTGACCTGTCGATCGTGACCCTCGGCGACCCGACGGTCGCGGTCCCCACCGACATCACGTTCACCGGATTCCGCATCCCCCGCGAGGAGATGGGCCGGCAGTCGGTCGAGGTGCTGACGGGCGTCATCGACGGCAGCGCGGACGGCGTCCAGCAGCGACTTCTCCCCTGCGAACTCGTCGAGGGCATCACCCTCGGCACCCCTGATCCGGCGGTTGACCGGCGCTGAGCGGTCGATCGCGCAACTGGAAGGAAAAACGTGGTACTCATGCGTACGGACGTCCTCGTCGTCGGGGGCGGACTGGGCGGCGTCGCCGCGGCACTCGCCGCGGCCCGGGCCGGCCGGTCCGTCATCCTGACCGAGGAGTTCGACTGGCTCGGCGGGCAGCTCACCAGCCAGGCCGTCCCCCCGGACGAGCACTCCTGGATCGAGCAGTTCGGCGCCACCGCCAGCTACCGGGAACTGCGTAACGGCATTCGCGACTACTACCGTCGTCACTACCCGTTGACCGAACGGTCCCGGGCCTGGACCGACCTCAACCCGGGTGCGGGTTGGGTGAGCCGGCTCTGCCACGAGCCGCGGGTGGCCGTCGCCGTCCTCGAACAGATGCTCGCGCCGCACCTCGGTTCGGGCCGTATTCGGGTGCTCCAGCCGTACCGGCCTGTGGCCGCGGAGACCGACGGGGACCGGGTGACCGGCGTTACCCTCGCGCACCGCGACCGGGACGAGCGGATCGACGTGGTCGCGCCGTACGTCCTGGACGCCACCGAGACCGGCGAGTTGCTGCCGCTGACGGGCACCGAGTACGTCACCGGGTTCGAGTCGCAGGCGGAAACCGGTGAGCCGAGCGCCCCGGCCGAGGCTCAGCCGTTGAACATGCAGGCGGTGTCCGTCTGCTTCGCCCTGGACCACGTCGACGGCGACCACACCATCGACCGTCCCGCGGGGTACGACTTCTGGCGCGACTACAAGCCCGACTTCTGGGGTGACCGGCTGCTGTCCTGGAAGTCACCGCACCCGCGCACGCTGGAGATCGTCGAGCGCAGCTTCACCCCCAACCCGGACGACGACCCGTTGAGCGTCAACGCCGACCAACGCCTCAACCCCGGCGACGGCAACCTGTGGACGTTCCGCCGGATCGCCGCGCGGCGCAACTTCACCGACGGCGCGTACGGCAGCGACATCACGCTGGTCAACTGGCCGATGATCGACTACTTCGAGGGACCGGTCATCGACGTCCCGAACGCGTCGTGGCACCTGTCCAAGGCCCGCGAGCTGTCATACGCGGTGCTCTACTGGATGCAGACGGAGGCGCCCCGGCCCGACGGCGGCACCGGCTTCCCGGGCCTGCGGCTACGCGGCGACGTGACCGGCAGCGCGGACGGCCTGGCCCAGGCCCCGTACATCCGCGAGTCCCGCCGGATCCGCGCCGAGTACACAGTGGCCGAGCAGGACCTGTCCCTGGCGGTCCGGGGCGACCGCGGCGCGGTCAGCTACCCCGACGCGGTGGGCGTGGGCATGTACCGGATCGACCTGCACCCGTCGACCGGCGGGGACAACTACATCGACGTCGGTTCGTGCCCGTTCGAGATCCCGCTCGGTGCGCTGATCCCGCAGCGGATGGAGAACCTGCTGCCGGCCGGCAAGAACATCGGCACCACCCACATCACCAACGGCAGCTATCGGCTGCACCCCGTCGAGTGGAACGTCGGCGAGGTCGCCGGCCTGCTCGCCGACTTCTGTCTGGCGCAGGGCGAGTCCCCGCGTGCGGTCCGCAACACCCCCCGTCTGCTGGCTGACTTCCAGGACCGCCTCACCGCGGCCGGCGTGGAACAGCGCTGGCCACAGATCGCGGGCTACTGAACACACCCCCGTAAGGAGAACATTGTGAAAGCAGGAAAGGCCCTGCGCGGCGTCGCCGTCGCACTGGCCGGCACGCTCGCCCTGACCGCCTGCGGTGGCGGTGACGACGCCGACGACAGCGGCCCGGCGGCACTGCGGATGACCGTCTGGTCGGCCAACGAGGCGCACCTCAAGTTGTTCAACGAGATCGCCGACGAGTACCGCAAGAGCCACCCGGACGTGACCGAGATCAAGTTCGATCCGCTGCCGTTCGACACGTACACCACGACCCTGACCACGCAGATCGCGGGCGGGAACGCACCGGACCTCGCGTGGGTGTTCGAGAATTCCGCCCCCGACTTCGTCACCTCGGGCGCGCTGCTGCCCCTGGACGACACCCTCAAGAAGGCCGAGGGCTACGAGTACGAGGACATCTCCCCCGCCACGCTCAAGCTCTGGCAGGACGACGGCAAGCTGTACGCGTATCCCTTCTCCACCTCGCCGTTCGGGGTGTTCGTCAACAACGACATGGTCAAGAAGGCCGGGCAGAAGACCCCGGCCGAGCTGATCGCGGCCGGCCAGTGGAACTGGGACAACGCGCTGGCAACCGCCGCGGCGGCGGCGGCGGACTCCGGCAAGGCCGGCATGGTCATCCGGGACTTCGACTACAAGGGCTGGGACAACCTGTCCACCTTCTGGACCGGATGGGGCGCCCAGGCGTGGAGCGAGGACGGCAAGTCCTGCGGCTTCAACAGCCCGGAGATGGTCGACGCGATGACCACCCTGCACAAGGCCACCTTCACCCAGAAGGCGCTGCCCGGTCCGGGCACGACCGCCGATTTCTTCGCCGGTGACTCGGCCATGACGGTCACCCAGATCTCTCGCGCCTCGCTGCTGAAGGACGGCGGCTTCGGGTGGGACCTGGTGCCGCTGCCGGCCGGCCCGAAGGGGAACTACGCGGTGGTGGGCCAGGCGGGTGTCGGTGTCATGAAGAAGAGCCCGCACGCCAAGCAGGCGGCCGACTTCCTGGCCTTCTTCACCAACCCCACCAACTCGGCGAAGCTCGCCCAGTTCTTCCCGGCGCCCCGGCAGTCGCAGCTGACCGCCGAGACCCTCGCCAAGACGAACCCGAAGCTCAAGCCGGAGCAGCTGCAGAAGGTCGTCATCGACGGCATCACCAACGGCGTGGTCAAGCCCAGTCACTCCGGCCAGGCCGAGCTGAGCCAGCAGGTCCGCGCCGGGCTCGACCCGCTGTGGCAGCCGAACGCGGACGTCAAGGCCGTACTCGACGGCGTCTGCACCAAGATCCAGCCACTGCTGGCGAAGTAAGGCAAACGATCATGACCCAGACGGACACCAGGGTGGGCTCGGCTGCTGCCGGGCCCGCCCCGGGCCCGGCCCGGCCGTTCTGGACCAGCCGCCGCCGGGACCAGCTCGCCGGTTACGTGTTCATCGCCCCGCAAATGCTCGGCAGCATCGTCTTCGTGATCCTGCCGCTGATCCTCGTGCTCTGGTACAGCCTGCACGAGTGGAACGTGCTCGCCGGAACCTTCGACTTCGTCGGCACCGACAACTACAAGGCTCTCGCCGATGATCCCAACCTCGGCGAGGTGCTGCGCGCCACCGGGCTGTTCTCCGTCGGCCTGGTGGTGCTCAACCTCGGCCTGGCCCTGCTTCTGGCCGTCCTGCTGAACCAGAAGCTGCGGGGCACGATCGTGTTCCGCACGCTGTTCTTCTCCCCCGTGGTGGTCTCGCTGGTGGCCTGGACCATCGTCTGGGGCTTCCTGCTTCAGGACAACGGCGGGATCAACGGTCTGCTCGACACCATTGGCGTGGACGGGCCGAACTGGCTGCGCGGCGAGGGCACCGCGATGGTGTCCGTGATCGTCGTGCAGGTGTTCAAGAACGTCGGCCTGAACATGGTGCTGTTCCTGGCCGCCCTTCAGGGTGTGCCGGGCGAGCTGTACGAGGCCGCCGAGGTGGACGGGGCGAGCCGGATGCGCCAGTTCTGGCGGATCACCGTACCGCTGATCAGCCCCACGATCCTGTTGACGTCGATCATCACCGTGGTCGGGTCGTTGCAGGTGTTCGCGCAGATCTCGGTGCTCACCCAGGGCGGCCCGGGCGCATCGACGACGGTCCTCGTCTACTACCTGTACCAGCAGGCCTTCCAATTCCATCACTTCGGCTACGGCGCCACGCTGTCGATCGTCCTGTTCGCCATCGTGCTCGCCCTCACCGTGCTGCAGTGGCAGATGCGCAAGAGGTGGGTCTTCCATGAGTCGTGACCTGTCCCGCCGGACCAAGCTGGTGCTCTACGGGGTGCTGCTGGTCCTGGCGATCCCGTTCGTCTTCCCGACCTGGTGGATGGTCACCTCGTCGCTGAAGCCGGTGGCGGACATCTTCGCCTTCCCGCCGAAGCTCCTGCCGACCAATCCCCGATTCGACGCCTATGAGCGGGTGTTCGAGTTGCAGCCCTTCGGGCAGCAGTACCTGAACAGCCTCTACATCGCGCTGGTCGTCACGGTCGGCACGATGGCCGTGGCGGCACTGGCCGGCTACGCCTTCGCGCGCATCCGGTTCCGGGGCCAGAACGTGTTGTTCCTGGTCGTCCTCGCGGGCCTGCTCATTCCGAGCGAGGTGACGATCGTGCCGCTGTTCCAGATGTTCTTCAAACTCGGCCTGGTCAACACCCACTGGCCGCTGATCCTGGTGCCGATCTTCGGCGCGCCGAGCGTCCTGGCGACGTTCATCATGCGGCAGTTCTTCATCAGCCTGCCCGGTGAGCTGGAGGAGGCGGCCCGGGTCGACGGGCTGGGCCGGTTCGCCACCTTCTGGCGGATCGCCCTGCCGCTGTCGCGGCCGGCGCTGGGCGCGGTGGCCATCTTCACCTTCCTGCACAGCTGGAACCTCTATCTGGAACCGATCGTGTTCCTCTCCTCTCCGGAGAAGTTCACCCTGCCCCAGGCGCTCACCCAGTTCGTCGACGCCTACGGCGGCCCCATGTGGGACGTCCAGATGGCAGCGGCGTCGATGACCGCCCTGCCCGTCCTGGTGGTGTTCGTCATCGCGCAGAAGCAGTTCGTCGAGGGCCTCGCGCACACCGGCCTCAAGGGATGACGACACCGGTTGTCGGTATCGACATCGGTGGCACCAAAACGGCAGTCGCGCTCGTCGACCGGGCCGGACGGGTGCTGGAGCGCCGCGAGGCGCCCACGCCCGCCCGGTCCGGGCCCGAGGCGGTGCTGGACGTCGCCGCCCGGCTGGCCACCGACCTGCTCGGCGCGACCGCCGGACCGGTAGGCGTGGGCACCGCCGGCACTGTCGACCCGGCGACCGGCAGCATCCGGTACGCCACCGACAGCCTGCCGGGCTGGACGGGCACCCCGGTCGCCGACGCGCTGGCCACCCGGCTGGGTCGCGACGTGCGGGTCGTCAACGACGTGCACGCCGCCGCGCTCGGCGAAAGCTGGGCCGGCGCCGGACGGGACCGCGCTCATGTGCTGCTGGTGGCCGTCGGCACCGGGCTGGGCGGGGCGATCGTCCGCAACGGCCGGGTCGAGGCCGGCGCCCGCGGGGCAGCCGGCGAGGTCGGGCACCTGCCCGCCCCGGGCGCCGAACGACTGCGGTGCGGGTGCGGCCGCCACGGGCACCTGGAGGCGATCGCCTCCGGCAGCGGGCTGGCCGCCGCGTACGCCATCGAGACCGGCACCCACGTCACCGGGCGGACCGTGGCCGAGCGCGCCGCGACCGGCGACGGGGCCGCCCAGCGGGTCGTGGAGCGAGCCGGAGCCGTCCTCGGCGCGACCCTCGCGGGGTTGGTGGCGCTGCTCGATCCAGACGCTGTCCTGGTCGCCGGCGGGGCCGCCGGCTCCCTGCTGCCCGCCGCGTCCGCCGCCTACTCGGCCGAGGTGCCCGCCGGCTGGGCCGACGTTCCACTGCTGCCCGCCACGCTGGGCGTCGACGCGGTCCTGGTCGGCGCCGCCCGACTGGCCATCGACTGACCCCACATCGAAGGGACCAACAGGTGAACGTGCTCGACGACCTGGCCGGCGGGCTGGTGGTGTCCTGCCAACCGCTGCCCGACGACCCGGACGATCCGATGCGGGCTCCGTACGTCCAGGCCCGGGTGGCGGCCGCGGTGGTACGCGGCGGCGCCGTGGCAGTCCGGGTCAACGGGCCGGACGACGTCAGAGCGGTACGCGCCGCCGTCGACGTCCCGGTGATCGGGCTGTACAAGCACGGCACCGCTGACGTCTTCATCACCCCGACCGCTGCCCACGCGCTCGAGGTGGCACTGGCCGGAGCGGACATCGTCGCGATCGACGCCACCGACCGCCCGCGACCGGACGGCCGCGCCTTCGCCGACACGGTCCGCGTGCTCCGCGAACGGACCGACGCATTGATCCTGGCAGACGTCTCCACCGCCGCCGAGGGCGTCGCAGCCGTCGAGGCCGGCGCGGACGCCGTCGCCACCACGCTGTCCGGCTACACACCGGCCAGCCCACCAACCGACGGGCCCGACCTCGGGCTCGTGGAGCGACTCGTCGCACTGCTGCCCGTGCCGGTGATCGCCGAAGGGCGGTACCGCAACACGGAACAGATCGGCCAGGCCTTCGAGGCAGGTGCCCACGCGGTGGTGATGGGCAACGCCGTCACCTCACCACTCTGGATCACCCGCCGGCTCGTGCCGGCCACCCCCCGCGCGGCGAGCGCGCCGAAATAGAGGAGTGAACATGAGAAGACGCACCCTTCTGGCCACCGGCATGGCCGGGCTGACCACCCTGACCGTGGGCCGGCCCGCATTCGCCGGGCCCGCCAAGCGGCAGCTGACCGTGGCGCTGGTCCCGTTGGACGACCGACCCGTCAACACGTACGCGGCGCAGATGACCGCGGCCAGCGCCGACGCCCAGGTGCAGCTGCCGCCACGGGAGTCGCTGGGCCGCTTCTTCACCCCCGGCGACGGCGCCGCCATCGCCCGCTGGCTCGGCACCACCAACGGCGTCGACGGGTACGTGATCTCGGTCAGCATGCTCGCGTACGGCGGCCTCATCGCCTCCCGCACCGCAGCCCCGACGCTGGCCGCCGCCCTGGCGAACCTGGCTGCGATTCGCACCCTGCGCTCCACCCGGCCGGAGGCGGTGATCGAGGTGCACGACACCATCCAGCGCCTCGCCATCACCAGCACGGGCACCGAGCTGGATCGGTACCGCGACCTGCTCGTCTCCTGGGCCAAGCTCTACGACCAGGTGACGAACCTCGGGCAGGAGGAGCTGCGAGCGCAACTCGACGCCGTCCGGGCACAAATCCCCGACCAGGTCGTCGAGGACTATCTCGCCGCGCGGGCCCGCAACCACCAGGTCAACCGGCTCATGGTCGAGTGGGTCGCCGACGGCACCATCAACCACCTCGTGCTCTCTGAGGACGACACCGCTCCGGTCGGCCTGGCCCGAGCCGAGCGGGTCGAGCTGCAGTCGCTCGTCGACCAACTCGGCGTCGGCGACCGGGTGGAGATCTTCCCCGGTGCCGACGAGGTCAACGCGCTGCTGGTCGCGCGGGTGATCGCGGCCGGCACCGGCCCCACCTACCGCGTGGAGTACGCCGGCGTCTCCGGTGAGGCCTGGACCGCACAACTGGAGGGCATCCCGTTCGCGGAGAACATCCGGCGGCACGTCACCTCGGTCGGAGGACGGGTCGTCAGCGGCGACGCGGACATCGTGCTCGCCGTGAACACCCCCTCGACGGCACCCGGGCAACGGGCCGCTGACCTGGACGCCTTCGTCGGGCGGATCGGCAAGCTGCTGGCCGCCGGCACTTCGGTCATCGTGGTGGACCCGCTCATCGTGAACAAGGCCGACCACGACCTGGTCGCGCGTATGGAGGACCACCTGGATCTCGCGGCGCTGCTGTCGTACTCGGGGTGGAACACCGGCGGCAACGCACTCGGCCTGGCGCTCAGCCACGGCACCGCCCGGTGGGCGTACCTGCGCTCATCCGGAAGCGGGTTCGGCGTGCCCGACCTGCGCGGGCCCGGCCAGGCGCACGCCGAGTACCTGCTCTACCGGTTCGTCAAGGACGACCCGTGGAAGAACATCGTGCAGGTCGAGGCGTACGCGCACGCACGGGCGCGGGGCTGGGACCCGCTCGCGCTCACTCCCGAGCAGAAGACCTACTTCGACGGTTGGGTCAGGGAGCGGCTGGTACCCGTGACCGAGCGGTACTTCGCCGACCACTTCGCGGGGCACCGCATCGTGCTGGGACGGCGAGGCGCGAAGACGTTCACGGCGACGCTGGCCAGCTTCGAGTCAGCGCGTGTCGAGCTGCCGTGGGACCGGCTCTTCGAGGTGGTCCTCGAACCTCGGCTGCGACTGTCCTGACCGGTGACCGTCTGATGCTCCGATTGGACCGTGGAGCATCAGACGGTCAGGTCGGCGCGTACGAGCGCCCTCGCGACAGCGGTTCGCAGGATGTCGTTCGTGCCCTCGCCGACCTGGACGCCGTCCCGGCGAGCCGGAGTGCTCGACTGCGGGCTCGCACTCACTCCCGGACATCGCTGAATATCTTGCTTTCTCGCCTGGTCGCGTCCGTACTGATCGCTAAGAAACCCCACGACGACGAGTTCTCCGCCCACCCTCGCCCAGTGGATGCCATCGACTACCGTGCCGGGAGTTGATCGCGCCCGCTCCGACCAGCCCACTAGGGAGTATTCGTGCGTCTGCGCACCACAGTCGCCGCTGGTTCGCTCGCACTGGTGATGGCCCTGGCCGTCAGCGGTTGCGACAGTCTCGGCGGGACCGACGACTCCGGCGGTGCCGCGAAGGGGACCACCGGTTTCGCGCCCGGTCAGCCCGACGAGATGGGCACGGTGATCGCGAGCCGGGACATCCAGATCAGCGAGAGCGGCAGTCTGTTCCGGGTGAAGGTGGAGCTGTACCAGCTGCGACGGGACAAGGGGTTCGTCAACCTCAACGTTCGGATGACCCGTACGGATCCGGCGGGCAGCCCGGGACGCTGGCAGATCGCCAGCGCCTTTCAAGGTGAGACCGTCTCGTTGGCCTTCTCCGGCGTGACGTTGGTCGACCGGAAGAACCGCAAGCGGCACCTGGTAGCCCGGGCC
>NZ_JAGPYA010000150.1:0-1284 GCF_018070245.1 Micromonospora sp. M61
TGATGTCGACGAGGGAGCTCCGACATACCGGCCGTGGCCTGCAACTTCGCGGGTCTTGAACCCTCCGTTTGGGTATCCGTTTCGGTGGGGCGGGCAGGACTCGAACCCGCAACCGAGGGATTATGAGATCAAGACGAGCGACCCGGCGAGCTGGGCGGTTGGGCTACTAGCAGCGGAAACGGCTCTCGACATCTCTCACCGCTCCCCGCCGTCCGTCGACCTCTTGCGGACCAGATGCGGACCGCCTGCCCCGCTGCACGTTCATGCCGGGCCGATCCTCGTGGCCGTTGCTGGCGGATCGCGCTCAATCGGCCCGGACCGCGGCTTCTGGCCCTCCCCTATCCTGAATCGCGCGCTGCCGTCGCCGCAGCAACGCGGCTGACACCAGGTAGCCCACCCCGCCGGCCGTCCACAGTGCGGCAAATACCCAACGCCACGGCGTGGGGTCTCCGACGGCCACGACCACCCACCCGACGGCCAGGAAGAGCCAGACGCCTGCCCTGATGAAACCCTGCTTCGGCGTCTTTGCTGTCTGCCACCACGGGTTCTTGGTTGGCTTCATATAGGAGATCTTCGCATTCATCACGGGACCACACCGCCCTGACCGGCCTCGGGATTAGAAGAAGATCGCAGAGGGCTGGTCGGGTGGCTGCGTACCTGGTCAGCCCGTCCGCCGTTGTCGGGTGGCGTCGGTGTCGGCCGGTGGTCTTGGCTGTACGGATGGCTGTACAGCCACACGGGTTCGGAAGTGTGGACACGGCGGGCGTCCACTGCCCGCCGGAGGCATGTCCTCAACAACTTCCGCCGTCGGGTCTTCGATCGGCCTGCGGAGTCGATCGGTCTCGCCGGCCTGACCCCGCACGAGTTGCGGCACACGGCAGCAAGTCTGGCGGTGGCCGAGGGCGCCAGCGTCAAGGCGGTGCAGCGGATGCTCGGGCACGCCTCGGCGGCCATGACGCTGGACGTGTACGCGGACCTCTTCGAGGACGACCTGGACCAGGTGGCTGACCGCCTCGACCGGGCGGCGGGTCGTGCGGCTGCGGACTCGGTGCGGACTGAGGGTGTCGGGCCAGACCTCGATGCGGTTCGCCCGGATCGTCGGCAGCATGGCTGACCAGGGAAAACGGCTGGTGGGGCGGGCGGGACTCGAACCCGCGACCGAGGGATTATGAGTCCCCTGCTCTAACCGGCTGAGCTACCGCCCCGAACACCGCGCCGGATCTTATCCCGCTCGGCGATCAGCAGCCAGCACCGAGCCGGCCGGCGCCCACGCCTGCACCAGCA
>NZ_JAGPYA010000151.1:0-1252 GCF_018070245.1 Micromonospora sp. M61
CCCACCCAACGGTTCCGGCACATCCTGCTGCCCCAACTGCTGCCGGTGATCGCCCTGCTGGGCGTGCTGCGCTTCATCATGACGTTCAACAAGTTCGACGACGTCTACCTGCTCACCGGCGGCGCGGCGGGCACCGAGGTGGTCAGCGTGCGGGTGTACGAGTTCCTCACCGCGCGTACCGACATCGGCGCCGCGGCCGCGCAGGCGGTCGTGCTGGCCGTGGTGCTCATCGTGTTCGTGCTGATCTACCTGCGCTTCTTCGGACGGAGGGTGAGCTGATGGACCGGGACGTGGTCGAGACGGTGAGCCTGCGCTGGCTGCGCCGACTGGTGATCGCCGCGTTCCTGGTGGTCACCGTCTTCCCCTTCTACTACATGCTGGTGCTCTCGGTGCGCCCGATCGAGCGGCTGCTGCTCGACCCGGGCGCGCTGGTGGTCGGCTTCGGTGAGCTGACCGTCGCCACGTACGCCGAGGTGCTCAAGGCCACCGACGACGGCGGCCAGGGCTTCCTCACCTTCATCCGCAACAGCGGCCTCGTCGCCGTCGCGGCGACAGTGCTCACGCTGCTCGTTGCGATTCCCGGCGCGTACGCGGTGGCCCGGCTGCGGTTCTTCGGCCGGCGGCAGGTCGACTTCCTGTTCCTGGCGGTCTACCTGTTCCCGTCGATCGTCATCGCGATCCCGCTGTTCGTCGTGTTCAGCCTCGCCGGGCTGCGCGGCTCGCTGTTCGGCCTGGTGCTCGTCTACATCTCGCAGACACTGCCGGTCTCGGTCTACATGCTGAAGAACTACTTCGAGACCATCCCGGTCAGCCTGGAGGAGTCCGCCGCCATCGACGGCGCCGGCCGGCTCGGCATCATCCGCCGGGTCAGCCTGCCGCTGGCCATGCCGTCGGTCATGGCGGTCGCGCTCTACGACTTCATGATCGCCTGGAACGAGTTCCTCTTCGCCCTGCTGTTCCTGGTCGACAAGCCCGACCGGTGGACGGTGTCGCTGGGGTTGTCCCTGCTCGCCGACGGTGTGGAGGTCCCCAAGACGGTGCTGATGGCCGGGTCGGTCGTGCTCACCCTGCCGATCGTGATCCTCTTCTTCGCCAGCGAACGCCTGCTCACCGAGGGGCTGACCAGCGGCGCGGAGAAGGGATGATCGTCTCCTCCGGGTCCCCCGCCGCTCCCCCACCGGCCCGGTTACGGTGGCCTCATGGCCAACCCGACCCGCTGGGCGACCGACACCGGTCCCGAGCACTCGCAGTG
>NZ_JAGPYA010000152.1:0-1244 GCF_018070245.1 Micromonospora sp. M61
ATGGCGTGTCGTTTTCCGGGTGGTGTGGGTTCGCCGGATGAGTTGTGGGATTTTGTGGTTTCTGGTGGTGATGGGGTGGTGGAGTTTCCGTCGGATCGGGGTTGGGATCTGTCGGGGTTGGTCGGTGATGGGGAGTCGTTCGGGACGTCGTATGTGTCGTCGGGTGGGTTTTTGGGGGGTGTAGCGGGGTTCGACGCGTCGTTTTTCGGGGTGTCGCCGCGTGAGGCTTTGGCGATGGATCCGCAGCAGCGTTTGTTGTTGGAGGTGTCGTGGGAGGCGTTGGAGTCGGCGGGTGTGGATCCGTTGGGTTTGCGGGGTTCTCCGGTTGGCGTGTTCACGGGGACCAATGGTCAGGATTATTCGACGTTGTTGTTGGCGGTGCCGCGGGAGGCTGATGGTTTCCTGGGGACGGGTAACGCGGCGAGTGTGTTGTCGGGTCGTGTTTCTTATGTTCTTGGGGTGGAGGGTCCGGCGGTCACTGTTGATACGGCGTGTTCGTCGTCGTTGGTGGCGTTGCATTTGGCGGTGCAGGCGTTGCGGTCGGGGGAGTGTGGTTTGGCTCTGGCCGGTGGTGTGACGGTGATGTCGACGCCGGGGACGTTTATTGAGTTTTCGCGGCAGCGGGGGTTGGCCGGTGATGGGCGGTGTAAGGCGTTCGCGGCGGCGGCGGATGGCACGGCGTGGGGTGAGGGTGTTGGTGTTTTGGTGGTGGAGCGTTTGTCGGATGCGGTGCGTCTTGGGCATCCGGTGTTGGCGGTGGTGGCGGGGAGTGCGGTCAATCAGGATGGTGCGTCGAATGGTTTGACGGCGCCGAATGGTCCGTCGCAGCAGCGGGTGATTCGTTCGGCGTTGGGCAGCGCTGGCCTGGGTGTTGCTGATGTTGATGTGGTGGAGGCGCATGGCACGGGCACCAGGTTGGGTGATCCGATCGAGGCGCAGGCGTTGTTGGCCACGTATGGGCAGGACCGTGCTGGTGGTGAGCCGTTGTGGTTGGGGTCGGTGAAGTCGAACATCGGTCACACCCAGGCCGCCGCCGGTGTCGCGGGTGTCATCAAGATGGTCCAGGCCCTCAAGCACAACGTGTTGCCAGCGACGTTGCATGTGGACGAGCCGACCCCGCAGGTCGACTGGTCGGCCGGTGCGGTGCGGTTGCTCACCGAGACCCGCCCCTGGCACCCGCAGACCGACCGGCGACGGCGCGCGGGCGTGTCCTCATTCGGGTTCTCCGGCACCAACGCCCACCT
>NZ_JAGPYA010000153.1:0-1242 GCF_018070245.1 Micromonospora sp. M61
ACCGTCTGGATGTCGTGCGAGACGAAGACCATGGCCAGGTTCAGCCGCTCCTTGAGGTCCAGGAGCAGGTTGAGGATCTGCGCCCGCACCGACACGTCGAGGGCGCTGGTGGGCTCGTCGGCGATGACCAGACCCGGCTCCAGGGCGAGGGCACGCGCGATGGACACCCGCTGGCGTTGACCACCGGAGAGCTGGCTCGGCAGGACGTCGGCGACCGACCGGGGCAGCCCCACCAGGGCCATCAGCTCGTTGACCCGCTCCTCACGCTGCTTGCGGGTGCCACGGCGGTGCACGTCGAGCGGATCGCGCAGGATGTCGCGGACCGGCATGCGTCGGTTCAGCGACGTGGCCGGATCCTGGAAGATCATGCCGACGCCGGCACCGATGTGCTGCCGTCGTTCCGACGCGTTCATCGACCAGACTTCCTTGCCGGCGAAGGCGACAGTGCCACTCGTCGGCCGCTGGAGGCCCACCAGCACCTTGGCCATCGTGGACTTGCCGCAGCCGGACTCACCGACGACCCCGATGGTCTCGCCGGTACGCACGGTCAGGTCCGCGCCGGTGAGGGCGTACACCCGCTCGCGGCCGAACAGGCCACCACCGCGGGTGCGGTGAACCACGTGCACGTCGCGTAGCTCGACGATCGAGTCGCGCGGGGATGTCGCACTCATCGGGCCAGCTCCTCTTCCCTGACGGTGACGGCCGGGTGGTGACAGGCGTACCGGTGGTTGGCGTCGCCCTCCAGGCGGGGCGTCTCCGTCCGGCAGACCTCGGTCGCCATGGGGCAGCGATCAGCGAACCGGCATCCCGCCGGGAAGTCGGCCGGCGACGGCACCACACCACGGATCTGGGTGAGCCGTTCCGCACCGGCCTCAAGGGAGAGGACGGAGCCGAGAAGACCCCGGGCGTAGTGGTGTGCCGGCGCACCGACCACGTCGGCGGTGACGCCGCTCTCGATGATCTGCCCGCCGTACATCACCACGACGCGGTCCGCGACGTCGCTGACCAGCGCCAGGTCGTGGCTGACCAGGATCAACGCGAAGCCCAGCTGGCCGCGCAGCCGCAGCAGCAGCTCCATGACCTGCGCCTGGACCGTAACGTCGAGCGCGGTGGTCGGCTCGTCGGCGATGATCAGGCGCGGGTCCCGGGACAGCGCCATGGCGATCACCACGCGCTGCCGCTGCCCGCCGGACAGCTCATGCGGGTACGCGGACAGGGTGCGCCGTGCGTCCAGGCCCACCA
>NZ_JAGPYA010000154.1:0-1227 GCF_018070245.1 Micromonospora sp. M61
CCGCGGCCGTGGAGAAGACCCCGGCGTGCCCGGCCACCCCGCCGAGCGACCACGCGTTCTCGTCATGGACCTCACCCCACACCATGCCGCGTCCCGCGTACGGCTGGTATTCGGTCGCGGCGATCCGCGACCGCCGCTGCGGGCCGGGGTTGTAGCCGGTGTCGGTCATGCCCAGCGGCCCGGTCACGCCGTCGCGGACCAGGTCGGCCAGCGGCCGACCGGCCACCCGCTCCAGCAGGACTCCCAGCGCGATCAGCCCCAGGTCGGAGTAGACGTACTGGCCACCGGGCGTCGCCCCGGTGGCCAGCGGCGTGGCGAGCGCGGCCGCGAACCGCTCGGCCGGTGTCGGGTACCTGCTCCACAGTGGTGTGAACGCGGGCAGACCCGATGTGTGGGTGAGCAGCATCCGCACGGTCACCGTCGCCTTGCCGCCAGCGGCGAACTCCGGCACGTACCGGGCGACCGGCGTGTCCAGCTCCACCCGTCCCCGCTCCACCTGCTGCATGGCGACGATCGTGGTGAACAGTTTCGACACCGACGCCAGGTCGAAGATGGTGTCGCGCCGCGTCGGGATCTGCTGCTCGGCGGGGAGCTCCACACCGACCAGGTCGGGCGGTGGCCCCACCGCGGAGTACTTCACCGCGCTGCCCACGGCGGCGTGCTGGACGATCACGCCGTCCTTGGCGGCCAGGACCACCGCGCCGGCGTACGCCGGGTAGCCGGGGTGGTCCGGGGTCGGCTGCAGGTACGCCGCCAGGTCGGCGGGCATGCGATCCACCTGGTCGGGGAGCAGTCCGACCTGGCGGGCGCTGCCACGCCGCAACGTGTCGTGGCGGAACTGGATGTCGGCGGGGGTGACGGTCGGCGGACCGGACGACGGTGTCGCGGCGGCCGCCCCGCTGGCGGGCAGCGCCGTGCCCAGGGTCACCAGAGCCAGACCGAGCGCGAGTGAGCGGAGCGGACGACGAGTCGACCTGGTCATGACCGCGCTCCTCAGTAGAGCAGGTAGGGCCGGCGTTGCCGGTTGAAGGTGGCCAACTCCTCGGCCCAGGCGCCGACGACGTCGTCCACGTCAGCTCCGGCGTCGATCTGGGTCCGCAGTCGCGGCGATCCGGTGAGTTTGTCGATCCAGTACGGGCGCACGGTGTCCCACGAGTCGCGTCGCCAGGCGAACGCCGGGTACTTGTGCGCCTCCACGAGCATGGCCACGCCCGTGCGGATCGGGTC
>NZ_JAGPYA010000155.1:0-1184 GCF_018070245.1 Micromonospora sp. M61
GCAGTTCGGGCAGCGTCCTCGTGCCGCAGTCGACGGTCTTGAGCTGCGCCAGGGTCAGCTCGTGCACCGGCTTGCCGACGTACGGGAATTTCCGGTCTCCCGGGCGCACCGGGGCGGTGTCGACGCAGTGCGACCCGTTGACGGTGCGGTCGTGCAGCACCACGAGCCTGCCGTCGGCGGTCACGCCGGTGTCCAATTCCAGCGTGGAGATGGCCCGGTTGGACAACGCGTTCGAGAAGGCCGGCAGGGTGTTCTCCGGCCGGGTGGCCCGACCGCCGCGGTGCGCCTGGATGTCGAACGGCGCCGTGTACGCCTTCGGCAGCCGGTAGCCGCGCTGCGCCAGCAGGCCACGCAACCGGTCCGGGTAGTCGGTGATCATGCCGTCCACGCCGTCGTCGATCAGCCTCGCCATGGTCGGCACGTCGTCGACGGTCCACGGGATCACCTTGATCCCGTAGCGGTGCGCATGGGCGACCATCTCCCTGGTGACGTACGGCTGGTAGCCCGGGTCGGTGACAGTGCCGTTCTGCGGGAAGCCGTGCACCAGTGAGAAGGCGCTCGCGCCGAAGCTGCGGATCGCCCTGATCGGGTCGCCGCCGAAGTCGTCGATGTCCAGCCCGCCCAGCCACGGCGAGGCGCCCGGCTGTCCGGTCTGGAGGAAGTCGTAGTTGGTCAGGGCGACCAGCGGCAACTTCGGTTCGACCTGGCGCATGCGCATCAGCGCGCCCCAGTCGAAGCTCTGGATGGTGACCTGCTTGAGCAGCCCGGCGGCGCGGATCTCGGCCGCGGTGACCCGGACGAACTGGTCCCGGGGCGCGGTCTCGGTCGGCGCGCCCGCCTCCACCTTGGTCTCGACGTTGAGCTTCACGTCCTTCGCCCGATAGCGGTTGACGAGCGCGAAGACCTCACGCAGCAACGGCATCCGGGCACCCGGGACGGCGAGCTGGCCGGGCTTGTCCGGCAGGGTCTTCGAGCCGCAGTCCAGCGAGCGTACCTGGGCCACGGTGAGCGTGTTGACGTACTTCCCGACGTACGGGAACTCCGGGTCGCCGGGCGTCACCGGGGCGGTGTCGACGCACTTGGCGCCACTGATCTTCCGGTCGTGGGTGACGACGGCCTGACCGTCCTCGGTGATCTGCACGTCCAGTTCGAGGGTGGTCACCCCGAGCTGGAGGGCGTTGCCG
>NZ_JAGPYA010000156.1:0-1179 GCF_018070245.1 Micromonospora sp. M61
GACCGACCAGCTGGGCAAACGCAACGAGCTGACGTATCTCAACCAGGCCGTGGACGCGGCGGACACCGGCAAGCACCTCTCGCTGCTCGACACCGTCACCTCACCCAAGGGCGTCGCCACCACCACGGTCGCCGGTGACTACCAGACCCGGCACACGTACGACGCCGCCGGGAACATCGACAAGATCACCGATCCGACCGGAGCGGTGACCGACTACGACTACAACCAGGCCGGCAGCGCCGCCCCCGGCACCGTCGCCGCGATCCGCGACGCCAACGGCAACGGTCCCACCACCTACCCGTCCTACGACCCGTCCGGCCAACCCACCGAGATGCGTGACCCGCTGGGCAACACCACCCGGTTCGGCTACGACGTCGATGGCCTGCTGCGCTGGGTCCAGGACCCGAACCACGCCGGGGACAGCGGCTCCGACGAGCGGGCGTACAAGGCGTTCTTCGACTACGACGCATTCCACCGGATGGGCCGGCAGAGCGCACCCAAGTCCACCGCCACCGACCGCGGCCAGCTGATCTGGTCCAGCGTCGAGTTCGACGCCAACGACAACACGACGCGGCGCATCGACCCGCACTTCGGCACCGCCACCGAGTTGGGCACCGCCGGCCCTGACTCGGTCGCCGTGTACGACGCGATGGACCGGCCGACCACTGTGTCGAACTCCGACACCAGCGTCGACCCGGCCCGGGAACGCACCACGTTCGCCTACGACGACGCCGGCCGGATGATCCGGACGACGTCCCCCAAGGGCGTGCTGAGCACCGCGGTGGCCGACGACTACACCACGCTCTACAGCTACGACGCGCTGGACCGGCAGACCCGGGAGGCCCGGTACGGCACGGGCACGACCGACGTCCGCTACACCCACCTCTGCTACGACCTGGCGGGCGACCTGCGCTCGGTGACCTCGCCGCGGGCGAACCGTGCCACGGTCACCTGCCCGGGTACCGGGCCGTTGACCGGGGTGGGTTTCACCGAGAGCTACGACTACGACGCGGCGCACCGGCAGACCGACAGCCACGACCCGCTGGGCAACACCACCACCACGAAGTACGACGCCAACGGCAACGTCGAGGAGCAGCAGCAGGGCATCGCCACCGGCCGGGTCCGCCGGACCACCACCGAATACACCCAACGCGATCAGCCATTCCTGGTCAAAGAGCT
>NZ_JAGPYA010000157.1:0-1151 GCF_018070245.1 Micromonospora sp. M61
GGGTGGTTTCTAAGGTTCAGTGCAACTGATCTTGGTTGTGCTGGGGGTGTTGGTGGCCAGGCCGGGTGTGTTGACGTTCGGGCATCGGCAGGTGTTGGAGCATCTGTGGGGTGCGGGTCGGCGCATTAGTGAGATCGCCGGCTTGTTGGGGGTGCCGGTGTGCACGGTGTCTCGGGAGGTGTCCCGGTATCACTCTGCGCGGCATGGGACGAAGAACCCGCTCGGGCGGTCGTTGCCGTCGGGGCGGGCACGGGCCCCGTATCGGTGGGGGTATCAGGCGCAGTGGGCGCAGCGGCGTGCGGATACGGCGCGTCGGCGGTCGAAGGCGTCGAAGTTGGGTCCGGGGACGCGGCTGCGGCAGGTGGTGCGGGGGAAACTGGCGCGTAGGTGGTCTCCGAAGCAGATCGCCACGTGGTTGCGGACCACGTTCGCTGACCGGCCGGAGTTGTGGGTGTCGCACGAAACGATCTACCAGGCGATCTACGTTCAGTCGCGGGGCAGCCTGCGCGAGGAGTTGACCCGACAGGTCGCCCTGCGTTCGGGACGAGCTGATCGGCGCCCACAGTCACGGGCCGCCGCGGGTGGCCGTAGTCGCCGGCCGTGGATCGGGGACCTGCACATCAGTGCCCGTCCCGCCGAGGCCGACGACCGGGTGGTGCCCGGGCACTGGGAAGGTGACCTGGTCATCGGTAAGGCCGGCCGTTCGGCGATCGTCACCCTCGTCGAACGGGCCACCCGCTACGTCATGCTCGGCGCCCTCCCGCAGGGCCGCGACACCGAAGCCGTCATCGCCGTGCTCACCGACCTCGCCCAGCGTCTACCAGCACATCTGCGCCGCTCCCTGACCTGGGACCAAGGCAGCGAGATGGCCGCTCACGCGGCATTCACCGTCGCCACCGGCTGCCCGGTCTACTTCTGCGACCCCCACAGCCCCTGGCAACGCGGCTCCAACGAGAACACCAACGGCCTGCTACGCCAGTACTTCCCCAAAGGCAGCTACGACTTCCGCAGCATCGATCAGGCAGGCCTCGACGAAGTCGCCCACGAGATGAACACCCGCCCCCGCCAGACACTCGGCTGGGCAACCCCAGCCGAGCGCCTGGACCACCTCATCGCCACCTGACGATTGCACTCACCCCTTGACCCCAAGC
>NZ_JAGPYA010000158.1:0-1141 GCF_018070245.1 Micromonospora sp. M61
GGGGTCGGCCGACTTCGGCTGGACCGCCTACACCCCACTGAGCAGCGTCGAGAACTCCCCCGGGGTGGGCGCGAACATGTGGGTGCTCGGCTTGGTCGTGTCCGGGCTCGGCACCATCCTCGGCGCGGTCAATCTGATCACCACGATCCTGACCCTGCGCGCCCCCGGCATGACCATGTTCCGGATGCCGATCTTCACCTGGAACATGCTGTTCACCAGCGTGCTGGTGATCCTCGTCTTCCCGCTGCTGGCCGCCGCGCTGCTGGCGCTCTCCGCCGACCGGTTGCTCAACGCCCACGTGTACGACGCGGCGACCGGCGGCCCGATGCTCTGGCAGCACCTGTTCTGGTTCTTCGGCCATCCCGAGGTCTACATCATCGCCTTGCCGTTCTTCGGCATCATCACCGAGGTCATCCCGGTCTTCTCCCGTAAGCCGATCTTCGGCTACACCGGGCTGGTGCTCGCCACCATCGCGATCACCGTGCTGTCCATGACCGTGTGGGCGCACCACATGTTCGCCACCGGGCAGGTGCTGCTGCCGTTCTTCAGCATCCTCAGCTACCTGATCGCGGTGCCCACCGGCGTGAAGTTCTTCAACTGGATCGGCACCATGTGGAAGGGCCAGCTCACCTTCGAGACACCGATGCTGTTCGCCATCGGCTTCCTGGTCACGTTCCTGCTGGGTGGCCTCACCGGCGTGCTGCTGGCCAGCCCGCCGGTCGACTGGCACACCCACGACAGCTACTTCGTGGTGGCGCACTTCCACTACGTGGTGTTCGGCACCGTGGTCTTCGCGCTCTTCGCCGGCTACTACTTCTGGTGGCCCAAGATGACCGGGCGGCTGCTCGACGAGCGGCTCGGCAAGTTGCACTTCTGGACCATGTTCATCGGCTTCCACGGCACCTTCCTCGTGCACCACTGGCTGGGCAACGAGGGCATGCCCCGGAGGTACGCCGACTACCTGCCCAGCGACGGCTTCACCACCCTGAACACCATCTCCACGATCTTCTCGTTCATCCTCGGCGCGTCCACCCTGTTCTTCATCTACAACGCGTGGAAGTCCTGGCGGTACGGGGCGATGGTGACCGTGGACGACCCGTGGGGCTTCGGCAACTCTCTGGAGTGGGCCACCAGTTGCCCG
>NZ_JAGPYA010000159.1:0-1138 GCF_018070245.1 Micromonospora sp. M61
GCCGCGCCAGCGCAGTGTCGTCACACCGACCCGGCGAGCGGCGTGGATCAACCGTTCGCCGGATCCGGCACCGACCGTTCAGCGCAGCTTGCTCAGCGTCCGGGCGTACCCGGTCCACTCGGCGGCGTCGCCGACGTTCGCGCGCACCTGCGCCTCCTTCATGATGGCGAGCACCTGCTCCGTCGGAGCCTCGGCCAACTTGCCGAGCGTGCTGATCCCGGCGCGGGCCAGCGCTGCCCGGGCCTTGGTCGGCACCCCGCTGAGCATGGCGATGTCGGCGTCGCCGACGTTCTCCAACTCACCCTCGATGCCGAGCGCGGCGGCGACCGCCGACTGGGCTCCGACGGTGGTCCGGACGATCACCGCCTCCCGCTCGCTCACCTCGCCGAGCATCGCGTCCACGCTCGGGTAGCTGGTGTCCGCCGGCAGCACCTTGAGCACGTCGCGGATCAGCCGACCGTCGGCCACCTCCTCCTCGCCGAAGGCGCGGATGAACTCCGACAACTTCACCTCGCGCGGGAAGCGCTGCCGGACGTCACCGTTCTCGGCGGCGTACCGCTGCAGGTAGGCCGCGCCCCGGACCTTTGGCCCGACGACCACGTCGACGCCGAGGGTCTCCACGGCGGGCAGCACGATGGTGCCGGCCTTGGTCTGCCAGAT
Organism: Micromonospora sp. M61; assembly: GCF_018070245.1. Taxonomy (NCBI): domain Bacteria; kingdom Bacillati; phylum Actinomycetota; class Actinomycetes; order Micromonosporales; family Micromonosporaceae; genus Micromonospora; species Micromonospora sp. M61. The sequence goes on from NZ_JAGPYA010000159.1 coordinate 661, forward strand.
GCTGACCTTCTTGTCCATGAACATCGTGGTGCCCATGTACTTGCCGAAGTCCAGCGCGCCGATGTAGTTGGGGATCTGCTCGATCGCGTACGGGCCCGGGCTGACCTTGTTCTCGTGCACCGTCGAGTGCAGCCGGTTGATCTCCGCGCGGATCTCGTCGAGCAGCCGCCGCAGGCTGACCCGCATCGCCGCCATGCAGGAGAACGCCTTGGCCAGGTCGGTGCCGAGGTGGTCCAGGTCGTGTTCGATGCGGTGGAACCGCTCGTTGAAGCCCTGCTCCCCCGGGGTCTGCCCGGCCTGCACCACGTCCTCGCCGTCGACCCAGTCGCTGTGGGCGAAGGTGCGCGCGAACGGCGGCGGCGCGCAGCCCGGCTCCACGGCGGGGAACGACTCGGCGTAGCTGAACACCCGCTTCGCGGTGCCCACGTTCTCGTAGATCCAGGATGAGACCAGCACACTGGCGTCCGAGGCCGGAATG